>VMCJ01000020.1 GCA_008081395.1 Rhodospirillales bacterium
TCTTACAGACTGGCTTGATAGTATGACGGAACGCCCAGATGTAGCAACAGGCATGGCCCTACCAGCGGTCTGAGCATTGCATGGGGATGTACAGTTTTTTCGATTGATTTAAACAGTGCACCTCATTTATGCAACTTGGTCCAATCCAGAAAAAGTTGAAGATTTTGTCTGCGGGTTACTCGGACAAAATCTCTTCCCGATGTTGGTCTAGTGCTGGTGGTGGACGATCTAATTTTGGTCCATCCTCATTCGCTTTAAACGCGGCCCCGATACCCGGTACCGGTTGATCTAGGCCTTGGACATTATTGAATGTCAGAAGAACATCGCGGTGAGCAAGCGTTGGATGTTTTAGTGCGTCGGGTATGGGCAGTTGGGGTGCAGCTGGCACGCCAACTGCCGCCAATCTTTTTTCCCAGTTGAAAGCATTGTCGCTAGCTAAGCCAGCTTCCATTGCTGCTTTGACAGCCTCGGGGTTGTTTTTACGAGCAGCGGTATCTCTAAATTTTGGATCATCTGCTAATTCCGGCTTTCCAAATGCCTTGGCCAAGCCTCGCCAATGTCCGTCTGTCAGAGCGCTAATCATTAAGTTTCCCTCGCCAGTCTTAAATAAGCCTGAGGTGGGCAATAATGCAGGTGATGAATTCCCCATCAGAGGTTGTTCAAACCCAATTGCCTGATATTGCACGATGGCCTGCGCTTGCATTGTTAAAGCTACATCAAACATCGCAACGTCTAGATGTTGGCCTTTACCTGTTTGGCTGCGGCGGAATAAAGCTGAAGCTACGGAAAAAGCAGCAGTCATTCCCGTGGCCATATCCACTACGTTAAAGCCAACTCGGCACGGACCAGTTTCTGGATGCCCAGTAAGTGCAATCATACCAGAGACAGCCTGGATTGCGCCATCATAGGCTGGCGCTCCAGCGTAAGGACCTTCTTGCCCATAGCCAGATATGGAGCAGTAAATAATATTAGGCTTTATTTTTTTTGCCCATGAGTACCCATACCCTAATTTATCGATAGCTCCTGCTTTAAAATTTTGAATAACAACGTCAGCGGATTTGACTAGTTTTTCTAGAATTGGCCGTGTTTCTGGCGATTTTAGATCAAGGGCAATAGATCTTTTACCTGCATTCACGCTCAAAAAGATGGGAGAAAACCCAGCCTGTCCAAGTTCGTTATCGCCCATGATTGATCGACCTTGGTCACCACCCGCCTTTCCAGGTTGGGCTGGTTGTTCGATCTTAATAACATCTGCGCCAAGGAGTGCCATTTGCTCTGCGCAAAACGGCCCTGCCAACACTTGGGTGAAATCAATTACTCTTATTCCTTCAAAAGCGCGGGCCATCTAGTTCTCCTATATCAACGACTCTTAGAATAATCGTCCTTTTGTCATATGCTCAACGCCGGAGTGTTGAAGGGGTAAATAAGTATCGTTCTAGGGGGAGCGTTAAATAAGGCAGAACAAGAAAATCTATAAATTTTGGAGGTGTCGTATTTGCAAGGTTTTGTGCTTGAATTTACCTGCTGGGGTTAATTCATCTGGCTTCAGGAAGTGTAAATTTAGGCAATCAATGCAACCAAAATTAAATGTAATGCCGATTTTAGATTAATTAGAAATGTGCACCCCGTTTCAGAGGGTTTTCAATCATATGAAACACAGCAGAGCCCTGTACGTATTCGGCTATGGATCTTTAATGTGGAGGCCTGACTTTCCATATGTTTGGTGCAAGCCCGCCCTTGCCCTTGAGCATAGTCGAAAGCTGTGCGTGTGGTCTTCGACTTATCGTGGAAGCCCTGCTCGGCCAGGGTTAGTCTTTGGCTTAGACAAAACACCGGGCCATGCTGCACGTGGAATGCTCTTCAAAGTTGATGCAAGGGACCGACGAAAAGTTATTCATTACCTCTTTCAACGTGAATTAATTTATCCAATCTATCAGCCTAGTCGAGTGATAGTAGAAATAGGGGATAAGATCCTACCCGCGCTCACTTTCACTGTAGATAGAGATGATCCTGCTTATGCGATCGAGATAAATAGGAACGTGCGTAGAGCTGCCATTGCATCTGGAGCGGGAAGGGCTGGTCGTTCAAAAGATTATCTTGCAAATGCGTTGTTAAAATTGCGCGAATTGGGCGTCCATGAGCCTGAGTTGGAAGCAGATCTGATAGCTGCCCAAGATTTGCCGGATGACCCTCAGCTACTTTTTAGCCTCATCGATCAAGCGATGCGTCGCCGCCTCGATCTGGTGTTCAAGCCTGCGCATGAACGTCCGCCGGTCTAGTCCATGTTCAATCGGTGGAAGAAATTCAATAATAATAGTACCTCTCTTCTTACTAAAAGAGTTCCGGCCCCAAAAGACTCCGGAATTGAGAGCAACTGGGATGACGCTGTGTTCGAGGCCTCTGTACATTGCTGCTACTCCTGGAAGATAAGCTGGAGCTGCACCCGGTGCTTTGCGAGTTCCTTCTGGAAAGATAATCACGGAACGTGAATTTTGTAATGCTAGCTGCGTTTTTGTGAGCATTCGCCGAATGGCTGATGCTCCTGAAGTCCGGTCTATAGCAATCATGCCTGCGCGCCACAGAAATGGTCCCAATGGGGGAAGAAATAGAAGCGAACGTTTCATTATAAAAGTGGGTTTGTCTAAAATCACAGCAAAGGCAATTGTTTCCCATGCGGACTGATGTTTCGCCGCAATAATAGTAGCTTGTGTTGGGATTTTTCCTCTAACTTCGCATTCTAGGCCAACAATGTCTTTCAACATTCTTAGTGAAATTTTGCCCCAAAGACGGCCATAAGCATTAACCCATTTTTCTCTAATGAGTAAAAGTGGAAGGCCAAAAGCTCCCATTGCAACCGTCATTAGGATGAACAGAAAATTAAAAAGGATTGAACGGATTAAAGTCATCTTCAGCAATCAATTCGTTTTCTGACGTCTCAAAAATAACAAGTTGGTGGCATTGTTATAAACTTCTCTCGAGGGTTGTCTTGAAAATGGTTTTCTTTCTTAAATTCGTCGAAGCCAAATCAGTGCAGCTAGTCGAGATACAGTTACAGCTATTCCCCCTGTAGGTAGGGGTAACGACGCGATTATTAGCATGTGCCAGGTATTAAATTCTGGGATTGGGATCAATCCTTTCAACCCAGCTGAAGCATGCTCTGCAAACATTATAGTGCCCAATGCAGCCCCAGTACCAAGCGAAGCACCAATTATTGTATGTTTGAAACATGCCTTTGCGACAATGGTTGAGATCAAATGATCAGACCCTCCAAGTTGGCGCAGCAAAAGTATTGAGTCGGCATGAATTGCTATACGAGCACCCGCAACGGTGCCGATGGCGCCAAAACTTAGGAAACACACTAGTAATGCTGCAATAAGCGAAATATTGCTAATGGCATTTGCATATTCTGAGATCCGCTTTGCCCATTTTGCGTGATCATCCACCTTTATGTCTGGTGAAACCTTCTGGAGGCGCTGCTCAAGAGTTGAGGGGTCAAGCCGCGCCCCTGGTTCAGTGATTACTTCGATGAAACGTGGCTTTGGTAAATCATCAAAATTTACAAGATCACCGAGCCACGGTGAAAGAAGCTCATCGATCTTTTTCTCCGAAGTCACAGTAGCGTGCTCAATGCCAGGAGTAATGCGTGTCATCTCCAGTACTCGAGATAAATAGTCTGTTTCTTCATTTAAAAGCGGGCCCAATTGAATAGTGAGGCCGCCTGTAAAATTTTCTGACCACTTTTCTGCGGAACTACCAACACCCAATGCGGCAGCGGTGAACAGGGCAGCTAAAAATGTCATTACAGCGGTTGCAATTGGAAGAATGTGGCCTGCTATATCACCTGTAAGTTCTCTGGAGATGACTGAGGTACCGTTTTGGCTTTTCGATAAGAAATGTCTAAGGCTGGAGATCAAAATATTTAGTCCTCAATCAATCTACCATCTTCAAGTGTAATTACTGGATGTGGAAAACGATCAATCAGGCTCTTGCTATGTGTTGCTAAAATTATTGTGGTTCCTATTCGGTTTAAATATTCAAAAAGAGTCAAAAGCCGATCACCCATCGCGTCATCAACACTTCCAGTTGGTTCATCTCCAATCAAAAGCTTCGGTCGATTTATGACGGCTCGAGCAATAGCAATTCTTTGACGCTCGCCACCTGAAAGGGTTTGGGGTGCCGAATTAATTCGGTGATCAAGTCCAACCCATCTGATTAATTCCAAAGCTTCTTCGCGCGCCACTTGTAAATTTTCGCCGGAAATAAGCCTAGGTAGAGCCACGTTGTCAGCTAGAGATAAGTTATTAAGGAGACGGAAATCTTGAAAAACAATTCCAATTTTTTGGCGAATTGTTGCCCGTTCTTTAGCGTTAGTTTTTTGCACATCAGAGCCAAAGAGCAGAACGCTGCCATCTGTGGGATAGGTATCCATGAAAAGTAGTCGTAATAGGGATGATTTTCCTGCGCCGCTTGGGCCTACTAAATAGCGAAATTCTCCCCCTGGAATCGTAAGGCTGACATTTTCCAGAACATTCGGAGTATTTCTGTAAGAGAAAGTTACGGCTTTAAGTTGAGCCACTATATTTGAAGAGGCAACAGCGGGATTACGTGCTGGCATGCGGAGCATCGCCTTGTGTCAAAGAATCATTTACATCTATATAACATCTTAGGCTGGAGACTGCTTTCCTAAGCCAGATGTTTTACTTAATGGAACTCGATGCTGCTCGTTTGCCCAAATTGTGATGCGCGATATCTGGCTCCTGATCATCAAATTGGGCCAAATGGTAGGCGGGTGCGTTGTGCTCGTTGTGCTTTTGTTTGGCGCGCTGAGTTATCTTCGTCAGTTAAGACAGATGAACAACAAAATTCATCAAATTTGGACAAGACAACTCAACATGAAGATGCGCATGTTGCTAAGTCAGAGGAGCGTTTTTTCACAGATGTTACCGCGAAAATAGAGCCTTTACCTCGTTCTCGGGTGCCAGCGCTTCGAAACACAAAAAGGCCTAGGCGTTATTGGCCTGCTTATTTTCTTGCTGGCGCGATAGGTTTTGCCATAGTTCCAAATTTAACACTCTTTCATGAGCAGTTTTCGTTTGCATGGTCTCAAACCGTTAAGTTAGTTCAAACGGTTTCTGATGTAAGGAATGATAACAACGTTGTTCAACAGGACGGTAACTTTGAAGTCAGGAATTTGAAAAACGAATGGACTAAAAAAAAGACAGGGCTTCAATTGGTTATTCAAGGAATCGTAGTTAACAAGTCTGATGCAGAACAACCAGGGCAGTTTTTGCGGATACGTCTGTTTGATAGTGGAGATAACAAGGTGCGTGATAGGCGTGAGGAGGTGCCGGGAGGAAGTTTTAGTCCTGGTGAAAGCAGACCCTTCACTATAGTTTTTGAAGATCCAGGTGACGTTGCCAGGGCTCTTCCAACAGTCGAGGCTGCAGATTAAATCAGAATAAAAGGACAAAAAGTTTTTTGTCTCACGAATGCTCCTGATAGTTTTCTAAGGTTTAGTTGAATTCAATTCAGAAGCTCGGCCATCGCATCGATCGCCACCCGATATCCTGCTACCCCTAGGCCAGCAATGATTCCTGTGGCGGCAAGTGACACATACGATTTATGTCTAAAGCTTTCTCGTGTGTGAGGGTTAGATATATGCAGTTCTATTACTGGGCCCTTGACCATTTTTAATGCGTCGAGAATTGCTACCGATGTGTGCGTATATGCGGCTGGATTTATGATGATGCCATCGAATTTTTCGATCGCCTCTTGTATCCAACTAACAAGTTCCCCTTCGGTATTTGACTGTCGGAAGTCAATTACCAGACCCCGCATTGCGGCCTGTGCCTCTGATATCTTTTCTACTTCAGCTAGTGTTGTTGCTCCATAAATTTCTGGCTCACGGACGCCTAGCATGTTCAGATTGGGGCCATTTAAAAACAAGATTGTCTTTGACATCTAAAACATTCCCCTGATCTTCGTATAATATCCGGTTAAGCCTAATATATGAAAGATGCAAGAATTTTAGGGTCGCCTTGACCGAAGTAATCTTTGCCCAAGCTGGAAAACATTAGAGTGGGTGTAAGAACTAAGATGGATATTATTTTAAAAAAGGTTCTAACTCACACATCTTCCGATCGGTAGATTAAATTAATAGGTGGGATTGAAAACCTTGGGGGGTTCAAATGTCAGCTGTTTACGAGATTGAGGTGCAAGATGTCGTATATTTACGAGTTGATGGATTAGAACTTTTTGCAAGAATTTATCGTCCGCTTGGAGTAGGGCCCTTTGAGGGTGTCGTTGAGGTTCATGGTGGAGCATGGACTGCAAATGACAGGCTAACTAATAAAGATATTCATATGCCATTGGCAGCAAGTGGAGTTGTTGTAATGGCTATCGATTTTCGAATGCCGCCTTTCAAAGGATATCCTGCATCTGTTCAAGATGTGAATCTAGCTGTCCGTTGGCTGAAATCGAAGGCAGATGATTTTCAAATTGATAAATCGAGGATTGGTATTATTGGGACATCAAGCGGTGGTCATCAGGCCATGCTTTGCGCCCTCCGTCCAACACATGTGGAATATAATCAACACATTCTGCATGGTGGGTATGATGCGATAGTAAATTTTGCGGTTTTGTGTTGGCCCGTACTAGACCCCTTGGCTCGTTACAGAATGGTCATGTCAAATGGAAACGAAAGACTTTTTCTTGCTCATAAGGCCTTTTGGCCTGACGAAGAAGCTATGGCCGATGGTAATCCTCAACTGATTGTTGAGCGTGGGGAGCCAATTGATTTTCCGCCCGTCCTAGTTATTCAAGGCACTAATGATGATAATCTTACACCGGATATGGCAGATAGGTTTGCTTCAGCTTACGAGGTTTCGAATGGAAGAATTCAACTCAAAAAATTTCAAGGAGCACCCCACGCTTTTATAGCTAGGGACCCCAACTCCGAGCATGCAAAAGAAGCAATCAGAGCTATTGTTGAATTTGTTAAAGAGGTGGGATGAATTTTAACTTCTGCCTGGATGGGCAGTTTACAAACTAGCTTAAACTGCTGGTCGAGTGGCAGCTAACATGTAATTCATTGAAATGTCCGTACTTCTTCTCCATTCGTCTGTAAAAAGATCATAGGTTATGCCTTCAGGTTTTTTGACGATAAGACCGGCTTCGCGCAGAGGGCGAGCTAATTCAGATGGCTTTATGAATTTTCGCCAATCATGAGTTCCGCGGGGCAGCCAGCCTAGAACATATTCTGCAGCAAATTTTGCTAAGACCAATGCCTTTGGAGTTCTGTTGATCGTTGCAGCTATAAGTAAGCCGCCCGGGCGTGTAAGGTTTGCCAATGCTCGTAAAAATGTTCCTTGGTCAGGCACATGTTCTACTACTTCCAAAGATACCACTAGGTCGAAGTTTATACCCCTCGATGCTAAATTTTCTGCAGTATCGATTTGGTAGTCTATTTCAAGGCCCGATATCTCGGCGTGAGTTTTTGCCGCTTCAATATTATTGTCTGTGACGTCGATGCCCACGGTCTTAGCGCCAAGGCGCGCGAGAGGTTCTGTTATCAAGCCTCCTCCACAACCAACATCTATCGCAGATAGTCCTTTGAGTTGGCTTAACCCTCTGGGCCTTGAGAAATGTTCCGCCACCATGTCTGCGATGAAGCTCATGCGTGCTGGACCAAGTTGGTGCAGAGGCTGAAAAGCACCATTTGGATCCCACCACTGATCAGCTAGTGCCGCAAATTGAGCAGCCTCGTGAGGGTCGATGTTTTCTGCGGCGATTACGCTCATCCGATAATCACTCCTCTCACGTGGCTTGCCGGTGGGCTTACTCGTCAATATGTTGCGGACAATTTTATAGGCAACAATTATAAGCATATCTCGCCAGTTTCAATTAGTTGGTTAGAGCTTAAGGGATTTTCCACAGTGGCGCGTATCGTCCAAAAATTTGGCGGCACTTCTGTTGCTAACCTTGATTGCATTCGAAATGTTGCAGTTCGAGTCAAGGCCGCATGTGATGCTGGTAATCAAGTAGCTGTAGTTGTGTCAGCTATGGCCGGTGAAACAAATAAGCTTGTTGATCTTGTTAAGCAGGCCTCAGCACTGCACGACTCCGCTGAGTATGACGCAATCGTAGCTACAGGGGAGCAAGTCACGGCAGGACTGCTTTCTATAGTTCTTCAATCCATGGGAGTGAACGCCAGGTCATTTCTTGGTTGGCAGCTACCCATTAAAACCGATGGGATCCACGGTCGCGCTCGCATTGATGATATTGATGGCAGTCAAGCAGTATCTTTAATGGAAAAAGGCCATGTGGTCGTCATCGCTGGTTTTCAGGGATTAAGCCCCGATAACAGAGTGACAACCTTGGGGCGGGGAGGGTCTGATACAACTGCAGTGGCCCTCGCAGCAGCGTTTAAGGCTGATCGTTGCGAAATCTACACGGATGTTGATGGTGTTTATACTTGCGATCCAAGGATTGTGCCCAAAGCGCGAAAAATCGACCGCATTACCTACGAGGAAATGCTTGAGATGGCCTCTCAGGGTGCCAAAGTTCTGCAGACACGTTCTGTTGAAATGGCTATGAACTTTAACGTGCCTGTGACCGTTCTCTCTAGTTTTGAGGATAAGCCAGGCACAATAGTTGCGGCGGAGATTGAAAATATGGAGCAAGAAGTCGTTACCGGAATAGCCTATGACAAAAATGAGGCAAAAATCACTTTATCGAGTGTGGATGACCGTCCGGGCGTGGCTGCTGCTATTTTTGGACCTCTCACAGAGGCAGAAATCAATGTGGATATGATCGTTCAGAATGTATCTGCAGATGGTAAAACTACCGACATGACTTTCACAGTTTCCGAGGCAGATTTTGATCGTACAATTGATCACCTTGATCGCCACAAAAGTGAAATTGGGTTTAAAGAAATTTTGGCAGACCGAAACGTGGCAAAGATTTCGGTTGTTGGTGTAGGAATGAGAAGCCACGCGGGTGTAGCTCAGCGGATGTTTAAAGCTCTTGCAGACAAAGGGGTAAACATTCAGGTCATTTCGACATCTGAAATCAAAGTTAGTGTTCTGATTTCACAAGATTATTTAGAGCTTGCCCTTCGGGCGCTTCATACTGCTTATGGTCTCGACGCAGAGTGAGATGAATGGATAAATTAGCTGCCCAAGAGCAAATAAAACATCTCTCTTCCCGAGGTAGGGAATTGTTAGGCGTAGAACATTCAATTTTGGGTGGCGCTATGACTTGGGTATCCGAGCGAAACCTGGTTGCAGCAATATCTAATGCAGGGGGCTTTGGTGTAATCGCATGTGGTTCTATGACCACAGAACTTCTTCGCTCTGAAATAAGAGCCACAAAGGCACTCACGTCTAAGCCTTTTGGCGTTAATCTAATAGTTATGCATCCAGACTTAATGGACCTGGTCGAGGTTTGTGGAGAGGAACAAGTTGGTTGCATTGTGCTGGCAGGTGGGATTCCGCCACGAGCGGTTATGCGGCGGGTCAAAGAATTAGGGGCAACCTTGATTGGCTTTGCGCCAGCTTTGGGAATAGCAAGGAAACTTGTCCGTGATGGGGCGGATGGGCTGATAATTGAAGGAACTGAGGCGGGAGGTCACATTGGGCCCGTAGCTACCTCTGTTTTAGCTCAAGAAATTCTCCCAAATATTCCCGAAGTGCCTGTCTTCGTGGCAGGCGGTATTGGTCGTGGTGAGGCAATCCTATCATACTTGGAAATGGGTGCAGCAGGTTGTCAGCTTGGTACGCGTTTCGTTTGTTCTGAAGAGTCGATCGCTCATGCAAATTTTAAGGAGGCCTTTTTAAAGGGAGCTGCTCGTGACGCAATGCCTAGTGTTCAGGTTGATCCAAGGTTCCCTGTAATCCCAGTACGTGCTCTTCAGAATGAAGCGCAAAAGCGTTTTATTGAGACTCAACATTCGGTGATTGAAAGATGGCGATCCGGGGAGATTGACCAGAAATCAGCTCAACTGGAGATTGAGCATTTTTGGGCAGGTGCACTGCGTCGAGCCGTAATTGATGGGGATATTGAGGGAGGCTCGTTGATGGCGGGACAGAGTGTGGGAATGGTCAATGCTTTGCAGCCGGCTGCTTCCATCATTGCTGAGTTGCTTGATCAAGCAGAGGACGCGCTGATAAAGCGTTGAGAAAATCTAGCTCGATGGGATAACAAACTTGGAACAAACGGCCTCTAAGGCAAATGCTAGCGGATGGCGTCAAATGCTCAGGGCTGTTCGTGATGCGGTTTCACAATCAGATTCTGCGCCGCTTCGTTTAACCAAGGTTGTTAATGTTATTGCGAAAGCTCTGAAAGCCGATGTTTGCTCGCTGTATCTTAAGCAGCGAGATGGTGTGATGGCCCTGGCTGCGACCCATGGGCTGAGAGCCGATGCTGTGTTCAATACCCGATTGGCTCCAGGTGAGGGGCTTGTGGGTTTGGCTGCGGCTGCAACTGGTCCTGTTTCAATTCAAGATGTTCAAAATCACCCTGCTTTCGCTTACAGACCAGAGACTGGGGAGGATGCTTACAGTACATTTTTAGGAGCACCACTACTCCGCGGAGGTACTGTTGGAGGGGTCCTTGTAATACAACATGTTACTGACCGCGTTTATGAAGATGACGACCTTGAAGCGGTAGCCATTGTTGCGGCCTTGATGGCTGAAGTGGCAGCAGACCCTGAGTTGACGGCCTTTGTTGCTAATGATGAAAGTGCGCCAGCTGCGCGAATAGCAGGTACCCGAATATCTTCTGGTCTTTCCATAGGGGTTGCAGCAATGAGGGACCCCCCGTTACCTATCCAGCGAATGATTGTAGACGATATTCCTGCTGAAATTCAGCGTTTGGATCTTGCTGTTGAACTAATGCTGAGGGAACTCGACAACCTTCTTCAGGCCCCAGGTTTAGAGGCTTCGGGTGAGCATCGTGAGATTTTGGAAGCTTTTCGACTTGCTGCAAGCGATGATGCTTGGATTAGGCGTATTCGAAATGGTGTTGAGCAAGGAATGACGGCTGAAGTAGCCGCTCGACGAGTTCAAACTGAGGCTCGTGTTAGAATTCGTCGTGCTCCATCTGCCTACCTTCGAGAAAGGCTTGCTGATCTGGATGACCTTGCTGGCCGTTTAGTGCGCGTATTGGCTTCAGAGGCCGAGAGCTTTGGTGTCGCTGAATTACCTGAACGATCAATTATCTTTGCACATTCGATGGGCCCAGCAGAACTTTTGGAACTCGATCGATCACGCATTGTTGGCTTGGTTTTAGAGGAAGGATCTCTATCTTCCCACGTCGCTGTAGTCGCAAGAGCATTGGGTGTACCTGCAATTTCTGGAATACCTGGTGCTTTGGCTACTGTGCAGCCAGGGGATGAGATAATTCTTGATGCAGACCATGGGCAAGCACTTCTGCGTCCATCCTCTCAAATTCTCTCTAGTTTCCAGGCCTCTTTAGCTGCCAGGTCAGCACGCAAGGCTCGTTATGCAAACTCTACTCGTGGTCCTGCAAGGACCCGAGATGAGCAAACAATATCAATCATGGCTAATGCTGGACTTCTAATGGATGTGGAAACAGCTTTTAGTGAAGGGGCCGAGGGTATTGGCTTATTTAGAACGGAATTATCATTTCTTGGCCAGTCAGGACTCCCCAGCATTGAAGAGCAAATCGCGCATTATTCAGAGGTTCGAAAAATATCTGGTGACCGCCCTATTTTTTTTAGAACATTTGATCATGGAGGTGATAAAACACCAGCAACATTGGTGCGGAGCCGGGAGGCCAATCCAGCTCTAGGTTGGCGCGCCATACGTATAGCTCTGGACTTACCAGAAACACTGCAAGAACAACTGTATTCTCTAGCCGTAGCTTCTGCTGGTGAGGAGCTCTGCGTAATGTTTCCTATGGTCGCGGAGGTGGCTGAAATTAGAGAAGCCCGATCAATTCTTGCGGTAGCTCTTGAGCAGGCTGCTATTGATGGAAGAGCTCCAAGTCATGTTCGTGTGGGTGTCGCTATTGAAACGCCATCCTTGGTCTGGCAAGGCGAAACGGCGCTCAGACGAATAGATTTTGCGACTATTGGAACGAACGATTTATTGCAATTTACCTTTGCGGCAGACCGTGATGGAGTTCGGATGACCGAGCGATACGATTCATTATCATCACCAGCGTTCTCAATGTTGCGGCACATTGTTGGCCAAGCGCGAATGGCGGGAATATCACTTTCAGTATGTGGGGAGATGGCCTCTGACCCTTTGGGTGTAATAGCGCTTGTAGGTCTTGGGGTGCGAAGTCTATCGGTTGTACCTACATCAATTAATTCAATTAAAGAGGTAGTTAGGAACCTTGATGCGAAGAGTGCTGAAAAATTAGTTTTGGAGCTGATTGACTCAGAGGAGCATAGTGTGCGCAGTCAATTTCATGAATATGCTTTGGCGGAAGGAATCCCTCTAGAGCCCTGAATTTAAATCATTGATGTTGGCTGTAGCAGCGGTTATGAGTATCTTTGAATTCAAGTAGTTTAGAATCACCTTCCAATAGCACAGTGCGGTAGGTGGTCTATCGAAATTAGGAACGGGCATTCCTTCGGTGGGTGACAACGGCAAACTAAAACTTTGGGTGGTGGCAGGAGCTACCCAAACTGCGACACCAAAATTGGTGCCGGAAGATGGGGAGCCTGTTGGTCTTTTCCTTAGGGGACTGCGCGAGCAAAAAAGCATTACCGTTGATGAAGTCGCTAGCCAAATTCGAATACGTAATGTTTATATTTCTGCGATTGAGGATGACAGGTACGAGGCTTTGCCTGGCAGAGCATACGCTTTAGGTTTTGTTCGAACTTACGCTGAATTTTTAGGGGCAAATTCTGCAGAGGTGTCCCGACGTGCCATGAAAGGCATTGATGCGCTTCCAAAGGCGCCGCTTAAAACAAAAATTCCTGAGGTTGAGCGAGAGCCTAGAACTGCGGTGGCAGCGGCAGCAGGGATCTGTATTGCCTTGGCCGGATATGTCTACTGGTATTTCGATAACAATAAATCTCGGTTTGAAAATGCAGCTGAGACGCTAGCAAAGCTTGAGAGCCCTTCATTTTTGGATGGACCCGAACCAGTCCGCTTAACCTCAGATCCATACCGTCCTTTCCCTGAGATTCAGCCGCCATCTAGTCCTAAAATTGTGGCGCTTCAGCTTCCATCAGACGTTAACAGGCCTGTAGCCAGGCCATTGCCACCCTCAAGGCAAAGCTCGCAGAGCGTAGTTGATAATCAAATAATTCGACCATCTGACCTTCCAGCGCAGGGCAGCTTAGCTGAGGAACTTCCAGAACCGCGTTTGGTTGCTGCTCAGGTCGATGATAATTGGTCAATACCTGCGCCAGGCCCTGCAATGGCTGCAATAGGCCCGAGTTATACCGCTGCAGCTCCTGCTGCTCACACACCCCCATCTTTGTCAACTAATGCTATTTCCTCTCCAGAACCCGCCTCTGGTATGGTGCAGCTTGTGGCCGCCTTTGATACCTGGATCGAAATTCGTTCAGTTAAGACTGATAAAGTTCTTTTTTCGCGAGTGCTTCGTAAGGGAGAAGTCTATCGAGTTCCAGATCGAACTGGGTTGACACTTACCACAGGGAATGCTGCAGGACTTGAAGTGCACATTGATGAGCTGTTAGCTCCTCCGTTGGGAACATATGGGGAGGTTGTGCGTGATTTGCATTTAGATGCGAAGGAACTTCTTGCTAGCCGTTAGCATCTTCTGAGCACTCGTGCAGTTAGCGAACAGGCAATATTCAATATTTAAAATGTCAATTACCTGGGTGTGTCTAAAATGAGCATTCGGCCTTATCGTCATATTGAAAGACGCAAGTCTCGGCGGATTATGGTTGGGAACGTAGCTGTTGGTGGAGATGCGCCGATAACCGTTCAAACAATGACTAACTCTCTAACGAGTGATGCTGGGGCTACAATTGATCAGATTCGAATAGCAGAGGAAGCAGGGGTTGATATCGTTCGCGTTTCTTGCCCGGATGAAGCCTCAACTGCCGCTTTGAAAGAAATTGTTCACGCAGCAAATGTCCCAATTGTTGCTGATATCCACTTTCACTATCGTCGTGCTATCGAAGCAGCAAAAGCTGGGGCGGCATGCCTGCGCATAAATCCTGGTAACATTGGCTCTGCTGAACGAGTTAAGGAAGTCGTTCAGGCTGCAAAGGATCATGGTTGTGCTATCCGTATCGGAGTAAATGCAGGAAGTTTAGAGAAGCATCTTTTGGAAAAATATGGAGAGCCTTGTCCAGAGGCACTTGTTGAAAGTGCTCTAGATCATGCGCGAATATTAGAGGATCACGACTTTACAGAGTTCAAAATAAGCGTAAAGGCATCTGACGTTTTTCTTGCTGTTGCTGCCTATCAAGGTCTCGCAGACGCGTGTGATTATCCGCTACATCTTGGCATTACTGAGGCTGGCGGACTTCGCGGAGGGACGGTAAAGAGTTCGGTCGGCATTGGGTCTTTGCTTTGGGCTGGTATTGGCGACACGCTCCGTGTTTCCCTTTCAGCCGACCCGGCTGAGGAGGTTAAGGTTGGCTTTGACATATTAAAGTCACTTGGCCTTCGTCATCGGGGTATCAACGTTATTTCTTGTCCATCTTGTGCTCGCCAACAATTCGACGTGATAAATACTGTGGCGCTCTTGGAAAAACGACTAGCTCACATATCCACGCCAATGACAGTCTCTGTGATTGGTTGCGTTGTTAATGGACCAGGAGAAGCTCGGGAAACTGACATTGGTGTTACTGGTGGTGGGAAGGGTACCCATATGGTCTATGTGAGTGGTTTGCCCGATCATCGAATTACTGATGTTGATCTCGTGGACCACCTGGTTACCCAGATTGAGTCAAAAGCTGCTGAGATCGAAAATGAACGTTTAGAAGCTGCCTCTGCAGAGTTGCAATAGTAGAGAGTTATTATTGATGTCAGTGCGCCCAGTCCGCGGGACGGTTGATCTTTTTCCAGATGATATTCGTCGTCATCGTCGCGTAATAGAAACTGCTCGAGATCTTGCCGAACTTTATGGGTTTGGAGAAATACAGACCCCTGTTTTTGAATTTACGGAGGTGTTTGCGCGCACTCTTGGGGACGTTTCTGATGTAGTGACAAAAGAAATGTACACATTTGAGGACCGTGGCGGAGAGAAAATTACCTTGCGCCCAGAGAACACTGCTGGTGTTGCAAGGGCTTATATCTCTGGGAAACTCCAAAACGAACTTCCGCTAAAATATTTCTATGCGGGACCCATGTTTCGATATGAGCGACCACAGAAAGGTCGTCAGCGTCAGTTTCATCAAATTGGTGTTGAATTGTTCGGCGTTCCATTTCCGTCAGGGGACGTCGAGGTAATAGCTCTTGCTGCCCAATTGTTAGATAAACTGGGAATGCGTGATCACTGCGTCCTCAACCTCAATACTTTGGGCGATATAGAAAGTCGTGAAACTTACCGTGCCGCATTAGTTGAATATTTTTCTTCACATAAGACTAGGTTATCTTCCGACAGTCTCGCCCGTCTTGATAAAAACCCGTTGCGTATCCTTGATTCCAAGGATGAGAGTGACAAAAAAGTGGTTGAAGGAGCCCCCTCTTTCAATGAATTTCTTACAACTATGGCTTCGGACTTCTTCGCCGAAGTACTTCAGGGGCTCGATGAGTTAGATATTTCTTATGTTCTGAACCCACGTCTCGTAAGGGGGCTTGATTATTACTGCCATACAGCTTTTGAGTTTGTAACAGATGCATTAGGTGCTCAAGGGACAGTCATAGGTGGTGGGCGCTACGATGGCCTTATCGGTATAATGGGGGGAGCTAGCACACCTGGAGTGGGTTGGGCTGGTGGTATAGAACGGCTCGCAATGCTTGCTGATCAGACATTACCTGAAATAACCACTTCTAAACCTATTTCACTAATTCCAATTGGCGCTGCTGCAGAGAAAAAATTAAAGCAACTTGCCTATGTTCTCAGGGGAAATGGTCAACATGTCGATATTTCTTTCTCTGGAAATCTCAAAAGGCGCATGCAGAGGGCTGGTAAGCTTGGTGCCCGGTTTGCATTAATTGTTGGTGAGGACGAGTTACACGCTAACAAAGCTACACTCAGAGATATGGAGAGTGGCTCGCAGGAAGAGATAAGACTGCAAGATGTAGTTAAGCGGTTATCTGACCTATGAGTTTTGATGAAAAACTTGCACAGGTTTTAAGTCGTGTTGAAGAATTATCAGCACGCATGTCAGGCGAAGAGCTATCGGCAGAAGAGTTGGTGAAACTCTCCAAGGAGTATAGTGAACTTGACCCTATTGCCGCTGCCATCCGAAATCTTCAAGCTCTGCGTGATGAATTTGGTGATCTAGAAGAAATTCTGAATGATACTGAGTCCGATGCCGAGATGCGCCAACTTGCAGAGCTTGAGAAACTGGACTTAGGTCAAAAAATTGAGACCGCAGAGCGTGATGTAATGATTGCTCTGTTGCCAAAAGATGCGGACGATGAACGCAATGCAATCCTAGAAGTGCGGCCAGGAACAGGAGGCGACGAAGCCGCCTTATTCGCAGCAGATTTGTTTAGGATGTATCAGAGATATGCTGAGTCACAAGGTTGGAAGTTTGAATCTTTATCTGTTAGCGAAACAGAACTTGGCGGTCTAAAAGAAGCTGTTGCAGAAATCGGTGGTCGTGGTGTCTTCGCAAAGATGAAGTTTGAATCAGGAGGCCATAGAGTGCAGCGTGTTCCAACAACGGAGCAAGGGGGGCGCATCCATACCTCTGCAGCAACCGTGGCGGTATTACCTGAGGTTCAGGAAGTTGATGTTTTAATAGACGAAAAAGACCTCCGGATTGACACGTTCCGATCTCAGGGTGCTGGTGGACAGCACGTCAATACAACTGACTCTGCCGTCCGGATCACACATCTTCCAACTGGTATTGTTGTCAACCAGCAAGATGAGAAGTCGCAACATAAAAATCGCGCCAAGGCAATGACCATCTTACGCGCTAGAATTTATGAGGCTGAGCGTGAGCGTCGAGATGCCGAGCGAGCAGCAGAGCGGCGAACGCAGGTAGGGTCTGGTGATAGATCTGAGAGAATTAGGACCTATAATTTCCCTCAGGGGAGGGTTACAGATCACCGTATTAATCTAACTCTTTACAAAATCGACCAAGTTGTAGCTGGAACGGGTTTAGCTGAGTTTATTGATGCATTAGTCGCCGAAGATCAGGCTTCACGACTGGCTAATATGGAATGACGGCTGATGAGTGGATTAAGGCGGCTTCCTATCGATTGACGGGACTGGAGCGGCCGCGCGCTGAAGCTAGAAATTTACTTGCTTTGGCATTGAAGGTTTCACCAGAATACTTGTTTTCTTATCCAGAAACTGAAATTTCATGTGAGAATATTTCAACTGCTGAATTATTCATTGGACGTCGTATTGCAGGTGAACCTCTTTCAAGAATTTCTGGTTTTCGTGAGTTTTGGAGCCTAGATTTTTATATCGGTGATGAGGTTTTAGATCCTCGGCCTGATACGGAGGTTTTAGTTGAGGCTGGTTTAGAGGCTATCAATCAACGGGAAATTCCATACATTTTGGACTTGGGAACGGGCTCAGGTTGCATTTTGTTAGCTTTGCTCTCTGAAATTCGAGACGCATTCGGTATAGGGATTGACCGGGCCAAGGGTGCTTGCAGATTTGCAAAGATGAACAGTCAAAGGCTTGGTCTTTCTAATCGTTCTGCATTTGTATGCGCAGATTGGGGAAGGGCCCTCAAAGCCGTAACTTCGCAATTTCAGGGGTTTGATCTGATTGTCACAAACCCCCCATATGTAGGAACGGTTCAAGGTCCGCGGCCAGACACGGCCACTGAAAGTTTTGACCCACCCTCGGCCCTTTATGCTGGCATTGATGGTCTTAGTGCTTACAAAGAATTAAGTCACCAAATCCCCAAGCTTATGGCGGCCAGTGGTACCGTCGTGATTGAAATAGGTGAGGGGCAAGCTGCATCAGTGAATAAGATATTTACTGATGCAGGGTTGAGGATGAAACGTGAATTCTATGATCTTGGAGGCCATTTGCGCTGCCTAACCTTCAAAGTTGCTTAAAATTACGCAGATTTTTCAATAAAGATGTTGGCATTTCATATAAATTCGGTATACCTAGAGTTGCGTCCAAGAGGAGTTTGCTCCTAAGGCGTGCCATTTTCACCGACACAGCATTAGACCACCTTCAAATTGATGGTATCGTCAAGTTGTAGTTTGGATTGTAAATATGGCCACCCCCGCAACTTAGAGCGGATATTCAGACTATGAATCAAAGACGGCCGCGTGGTCGAAATAACAATAATAATCGTGGTAGGCACCAGAATCCACGGAACCAGACCTTTGACAGCAATGGTCCGGGAGGCCGGGTGCGTGGGTCTGCTTCGCAAGTGTTGGACCGTTATCTGGCGCAAGCTCGTGATGCTCAGGCAGCTGGAGACTCTATCCTTGCAGAAAACCTGTTCCAGCACGCAGAGCACTATTATAGAGTGCTAAGTGCAGCAAATGCTGCCATGGAACAGCAGCAACGAGAACGTCACGGCTCTTACGAAGACCGACGCTCCTATCGCCCTGAAAACACAGATGCAGAGCATGATGCCCGATCCGAAGATCAGAGTGATCGCGATGACCGGCAGGACCGTTCTGAACGCTCTGATCTGCGTGAGGATCGCGACCCTGATAATTATGTTGCTACGGAGGATGCAGAGCCGCGCAATCCTCGTAGAGTATCAGGTCGCGTAAGGTCTGCAGAAGCAGAAATGGGTGAAAGTGATAGCGATCAGGCCGTTGTAGAAAATTACACCCCTCAGCCACGCCGCCGAACTGCTCGTACTCCGAAGCCTGTAGAGGAACCCAGGCTTGAATTAGAAGATGAAAATACAGAGGAGCTCGACGTTGCATTCTTAAAGGCGGAGCCTAAGCCTCGGCGCCGGCGTCGTACTTCATCAGAGATAGAAACAGCTGAAGCATCAGATTGATTGCAGTGTCGACTAAAATACTAACTTCCCAGCAATCGCAGAGTTATAAAAACGACGGTTTTGTATCACCAATACAGGTGCTTTCAGCGGAGGAATCGCTTAGGTATCGTAAGCGGTTTGAGAATTATGAGCATCAGCATGGTGGGTGGTATGAGCTCTCAAAAGGTCAGAAATTATATTTGATACAAACATGGGCGGCCGAACTCGCTTCTCATCCTAAAGTCCTCGATGGTGTCGAAGACGTATTGGGTTCCGATTTGTTGGTTTGGGGATTGAGTCTCTTTGTTAAAGAAGCCAAGGCGCCAGGCTTTGTCTCTTGGCATCAAGATTCCACCTATTGGGGTCTATCTAAACCCAAGGTAGTCACGGCATGGATAGCGCTTTCACCAGCAACTATTGACTCGGGATGTATGAAAATGCTTCCCGGCTCTCACTCGATGGACCAAAGACCTCACAAAGATACGTTGGCTTCTGATAACCTTCTTACGCGAGGCCAAGAAATCCAGATGAACATCGATGATTCAGATGGCGTGTTCTGTCCTCTTGAACCTGGCGAAATGTCACTTCATCACGTTCGTACGGTTCATGCGTCTGAACCTAATAATGGTTCAGATCGACGTATTGGTGTTGCTATCCGATATATTACTCCCGACGTCGAACAAGTTAATGGTGCAAAAGATAGTGCATGGCTTGTCCGGGGAGAGGACCGATTTAACAATTTTATTCTCGAGAGTCCGCCCAAATCAGACATGGACGAAGCGGCTCTAGCCGAGCGGGAGCGGATTATGAGCCTTCGGCAAGGTGTCCTCTATAAAGGCGTTAAGGGGACCCCTGCAAAACTCAAAAGGTAAATTCTGGTGGATGGGATTTAGCCGTAGCAGTACTTCAAAAATATTTTAATGTTTAATTCCTATAATTTCTAATAATTATCCAACACGAAAAGCCCGCACCCTATGGGCGCAGGCTTAGTATTCACGAAATACAATCAATTCTGTGGCTTAGTAGCCTTCGCGCTCAAGGCGCTTGCGAAGCATCTTTCTATGTCGACGCACGGCCTCGGCCCGCTCACGGGCGCGCTTTTCCGATGGCTTCTCGAATGAGCGGCGAAGCTTCATTTCGCGGAAGATACCCTCGCGTTGCATCTTCTTTTTAAGGGCACGAAGAGCCTGATCTACATTATTATCACGAACACTTACTAGCAAAATTTTTCCTTTAGTCGAGCATATGCGCATTCGCGGCTATACCCACGAAAGCTTTTCATTTCTTTAAACCAAGTACATATAACATTTCAAGCTCTTCTTGCACTTAGTTGTTGGGTGGCGCGTCATCAAAATTGTTATTGTGAGTTCGGTATATGTCTATTCTGAAAATTGCTCGTATGGGTCATCCAATTTTATTGGAAAGGTCAAAGACCCTAAATTCAAGTGAAATTGCCAGCAATCTAGAGCTTCAAAAGCTTATTGATGACATGGTTGAAACGCTCAAAGACTCTGGTGGCGTTGGTTTGGCTGGTCCGCAGGTATATGCAGATAAAAGAGTAATATTGGCTATGGCACCGCAATCAGATGATACGAGCCATGGAAATACTGAATTTACCGTCCTCATAAATCCAGAGTTGGAATTTAGGGACAAAGAGCAGGAGCTTGGATGGGAAGGGTGTTTATCGATTCCTGGCCTGCGAGGAGCAGTGCCCCGGGCTCGTAAATTAATTTATCGAGGGTTTGATCGAACTGGGCGAAGTGTAGAGGCTGAAGCTGAGGGTTTTTTTGCTCGTATTTTGCAGCATGAGGTCGATCACTTGGATGGTATTCTTTATCCTATGAGGATGACAGATTTTCGTCATTTTGGTTTCGATGAAGAGTTGGCCCGAATTGAGCGAGAAGCCGCTTATGAAACAGAGGAAAGCATTGAATGAACAAAGCTAATGAAAAACTTAGGCTGGAAATTTTAAATGCGGCTCTCGAACATATCCCATTTGATGGCTGGACCTGCCATGCCTTAAAGGCGGGTGCAATCGACGCTGGGTATCCAGAAATAGACGCAGAGCGAGCGTTCCCGGGAGGGCCCGCAGAAGCGGCGGAGTTTCACTCGTTTCTGTCTGATAGGGCTATGGTGTCGTCGTTTTTTGAATGCGAACCAATGCCATCACGTACCAAAGAAAAGGTGGCAGCACTGATCCGCATACGTCTTGAAGGGGTTGCGGGCCAAAAGGAAGTGGTCCGTTTAGGATTGGGTTTACTTGCGAGACCTCAACATTGGACCAAGGGCGCACGAGCGCTTGCAAAAACAGCAGATGAAATTTGGAAAGCAGCGGGGGATCGCTCGTCGGACTTTAATTGGTATACAAAGCGCGGCTTAGTTGCAGCTGTGTATTTCTCTACGGTTACTTATTGGCTGAACGATATGTCAGAGGATTATCAGGAAACGTGGGCATTTCTTGATCGTCGGTTGGATGATGCCATGCGTATCCCAAGGAAAGCCATGGGTGTTCTGGATAAACTTCGCACAAACCTTCCTCGGTCCGAAGGACTTTTCGCGGCTTTAAAACAGCGCCATATGGCAAGGCGATGGTGATTAATCAGCCTACATACTTTTAGTTAAGTGGTAGGCTTTGCTGATACCTTTTTGCCCGTACATGCGAACGACCAATTTATTTTTTCCAGAATTTCTTTCATAGCCCCCTTTTCGGAGTTATCATTTTGAAATGAGAAGGCTGTCATCTGCGTTAAGGAAAGGGATTGCTCATAAAGCATCTGTTGCCCTGCTTTTTTTTCTAGCTTCATGTGCGCCAGGGATCCCGGACAATCCTGATAATGCTTGTGATATATTTAAGGAAAAAAGAAGTTGGTATCTTTCATCATTTGACATTGAGAAAAAGTACGGGCTTCCAATGCAAGTTCAGCTGGCCATTATTCGCCAGGAGTCTAGTTACGTTCATGATGCAAAGACCCCAAGAAAAACCTTTTTGGGAATACCCCTGTGGTGGCGTCAGTCAACAGCATATGGATATGTTCAGGCTCTAGACGGCACTTGGCGTGATTTTCAAAAAGCTACGGGTGATAGTTCTGCTCGAAGGGACAATTATGACGACTCAGTAAAGTTTCTAGGTTGGTATAACGATATATCGTTTAACAGATTAAAAATTCGTAAAAATGATGCGTATAATCTGTACCTTGCGTATCACGAGGGCCACGGTGGTTGGAAGAGAAAAACATATCTTAAAAAGAAATGGCTAATGAAAGTGGCTAAGAAGGTTCAGAGAAACTCGTTGATATATGGAAAACAACTAAGTCGTTGCAGAAAATCCTTGAAATCTTCTTGGTGGGCTTTCTGGGAGTAGTGGTGAACGTCGCCGTGTAAAACGGTTAGTCTATATCCCCTTCTCTTATTAGAGTGATTTCAATCTCTCCATTGCTTTCTAACCTGACTAGTTTCCAGCTTTCTACCTCTAATCCAAGTATTTCCTGCGCTTCAAATAGCATCCCAACAATTAAGTCGTCCTTTAAATTTTCGTCGTTACTCTGTGTTGTGATATCGACCAGGTCTCTGCCATTTCGCGCGGTTAAAACAAATTCATAAGTCATGTTAGCATTCCAACAGTTGGTACTCTGTTAACTGGATGCCATTTTATTTTTTTCAATGGGCAGACGTTGTTACTCAGGTTTAGCAAATTTTTCTATGTCAATTGATAATTCCGAATTCTATAAGAATCGTTAAGCCACCAATCCATACACCAAAGAATGCTGCACAGAACCCAATCACCTTAAAAGCTTTTGCCCAAGTCGATTTTTGCAGCATTATTCTACTTCGAGTTTTTAGTCCTTTAAGTGTTTCAATTGCTTTTAGGCTAAATGATAATAACACGATGTAGAGAAATATAGCGGCAAAGATATGCTGAAAATCAGCATCACCCCAACCCACCTGCCAAGTTGCTGTCTTAACCGTAGCGTCTGCCCATCTGTCAAAACCATTCATTGTCTCTCGTTTCGTCCTCCATCTTGATGCTCTACGTACCTCAATGAAAAAAGGGCTTCACCGAAGTGAAGCCCCAAAAAATATATAATATTTTTTGTGTAACGATTAACGCTTAGAGAACTGGAAGCTCCGTCGGGCCTTGGCTCGGCCGTACTTCTTACGTTCGACAACGCGACTATCTCGTGTCACAAATCCTGCTTGCTTCAAAGCAGGGCGAAGGCTTGGTTCAAACGCGATAAGAGCGCGAGTAAGGCCATGGCGGACAGCGCCTGCCTGACCTGATAACCCGCCGCCTTTAACCGTGCACATTAAGTCGTATTGGTTAAGGCGATCCGCAATTGCAAAAGGAGCTAACGCGTGCATCTGTAAGGTGGGCCGGGCAAAGTAGTCGGTAATTTGCTTGCCATTCACCGACATCTGTCCTTTTCCAGGCTTTATCCAAACCCGGGCTACGGACGACTTTCTGCGACCTGTTCCATAACTGCGTCCAAACTGGTCGATTTTTGGCTCAGGAAGTGCAGCGGTAGTTTCAGCTGAGGCGTTAACAACCTCTGTTGAAGCTTCCCCATCAAGCGCGTCTTTTAAGTCTGCAAGAGTGCGCGTTTCTTCGGTCATCAACGGGTCCTCCGCGGGCGCTGGGCATTTTTAACGTTCATGCTCGACACATCGAGCGGCTTTGGCTGTTGTGCATCGTGAGAATGCTCTGCTCCGCCATACACATGCAGCTTTTTCATTGCAGCACGGGCGAGTTTTGTCTTTGGCATCATGCGCTCAACTGCTTTTTCGATGACGCGCTCAGGAAACTCGCCTTCTAAAATTTGGCGAGCAGTTCTGCCTTTGATGCCCCCAGGATATCCTGTGTGCCAATAATAAGTCTTAGTATCGCGCTTATTATTACCGTTCATCGCCACCTTTTCAGCATTTATGACGACGATATGGTCGCCACAGTCAACGTGCGGGGTGTAAGATGGTTTATGTTTGCCTCGGAGACGCATGGCAATCAACGCAGCCAACCGGCCGAGAACTAACCCGTCCGCATCGATTACGTACCAATCGCGTGCAACTTCCCCTGGCTTGGCGGAGACCGTAGTCATCGCTTGCCTACTCCAGTAAAATAAAAATCAACAACGCCGAAGCGCTGCTCAAAGGAACGCGTGTTCTAAAGTCGCAAATACCATTCGTCAATGAAAAAATGCTGGAAATTCCGATATTTGCAAATGGGGTACTATAGTAGCGCTTATGATGGCAGAGCGTATGAACCTGTACCATGAGCAACTATCGAGGCTTGGTTTGAGGATGAATGGACGTGCACTTCAAAGAATGCCATCCGGCGGCCTATTCGGAGGGGATTAGCCTTAGCAATCAGTTCTTCAAGGTCTGGTGGTTGTAAAAAGGTTGTATTGATGTTTGCTGTTAGCGCCATGGGGGTCCAACCAAAATAAGCGTTGACCCCAGCAAACATAGCGACGTCTACTAAAGCCATTACTGCAGGCCCTGAAATTGATCCACCCGGTCTAACAAGATCAGGGGCATACGGAAGCCGACTTTCCGCTTCTCCATTATTTCTAAGTGCTGTAGCCATTATCCCAAGCTGTTTAGAGAGGGGGACGAGCTGATGCAGTCTTTTAGTAAACTCAAAAGCATTAAGTGGCTTTCCTATCTCATACTCTTCCATGCCGTTCCCCATTGGCCTTTGGGCCATGCAGCGTTAATCTTTACTAATGAACCTCGAAGGTTAAGTGCACTATGCCCGAAACTTTGACATCAACCGATAGCTCCTTCGTTCTTCGCGAAGATCAGTCCGGTATAGCGATTTTAACCCTGAATAGGCCAGAGAAGCGAAATCCCCTTTCCGAAGGTATGCTTAAGCAGCTCACAGAGATTTTAAACGATATCAATGACGAACCTGCGGTACGGGTAGTTATTCTTTCTCATACAGGTCCGTCATTCTCCGCTGGGCACGACCTAAAAGAGGTGCGGGCCAACCAATCCGTTCAATACTATAACTGGTTGATGAATTTGTGTTCCAATTTAATGCTGAGTATCGTCCGCCTTCAAAAACCTGTGATAGCGGCAGTTGAAGGTGTCGCTACCGCTGCGGGTTGCCAGCTCGTAGCATCCTGTGATCTCGCAATAGCGGGTGAAAATGCAAGTTTTTCGACTCCGGGTGTAAATATTGGTCTTTTCTGCTCTACCCCGATGGTGGCGCTTTCACGGAATGTTGCTTCCAAGCATGCTATGGAAATGCTGCTCACAGGCGATCCAATAGATGCAAAAGAAGCGGCTCGTATTGGTCTGATAAATCGCGCAGTTACCGCTGGTACTGCTTCCGCTGAAGCATATCAATTGGCTTTAAAGATCGCATCTAAGTCAGCAATGACACTCCGTATTGGTAAGGAAGCGTTTTATCGACAGCAGGAAATGCAGCTTGATGTTGCTTATTCTTTTACTTCGGAAGTCATGACAACAAATTTAATGGCGGAAGACGCAGGTGAAGGCATAGATGCTTTTATCGAAAAACGTTCGCCGCAATGGAAAGATCGATAGAAAGGTTTTCGTATGCAGATTGGTGTTCAAGTTCCTCATCGTGGGCCAATGACGGATCCAGCTTGTATCCAGGCGATCGTCTCAGAGGGAGAAGCCCTAGGATATGAAGTATTGATTGTATCCGACCATATTGTCGTTCCAAAGGATATCGATAGTAGGTACCCGTATTCTGAAGCTGGTGATTTTCCAGGCCGTGTGGGCGGCGAGTGTATGGAACAGCTTACCTTGCTAGCTTACGTGGCCGCGATGACCAAAAAGGCAAAGCTCCTTACATCTGTAATGGTCGTGCCGCACAGGGAACCTCTTTTGGCAGCTAAATCTTTGGCAACAACGGATCAGCTTTCAGGTGGTCGATTGATCGTTGGTTGTGGAACTGGTTGGATGAGAGAAGAGTTTGACGCGATTGGAGCGGACTTTGATAATCGTGGCGCTGTAACCGATGACTACATTCGAATTTTTAAAAAGGTATGGACAGAGGATGACCCCCAGCATTCAAGTCAGTGGTCAACCTTTTCCAATATTGCTTTCAGGCCTCAGCCTCTTCAAAAACCTCATCCTCCCATATGGATTGGGGGCGAGTCAGGTAGAGCACAGCGCCGCGTCGCAGAGTTAGCGGACGGCTGGTACCCACTTGGGGCCAATCCTCGTCAGCCCTTAGATACACCCGATCGATACCTAGCTGCACGCGATCAGCTTTGGAAGAAGGTTGAGGCTGCGGGCCGTAGCCCAGAAGATATTACTCTTGCTTATAATGCACCTTTTCACTTTTCCGAAGAGCAGAAGAACCGTGAGGGAACTCGACAATTCTTGACGGGCTCTGCTCAGGCAAGAGCAGATGATTTGAATGCCTTAAAAGACATTGGGGTATCCACTGTTGTCATTTCGACAGCTGGAACAACACTAGAGAAAACCTTAGACCGCATGCGAGAATTTCAGGAGAATGTGCGGCCATTGATGTCTTAGCCCTTGAGCAATCTCTAGCTTGGTCAGACGCAAAAGTTGATTCTCCAAGTTGGTATAGGCTCAACCGGCTGTCTGTTGAGCCTAGTATTTGGTTGCAGCCCGTTTAAGCTCAGGTACGGTCCAAAAGATTGCAACTGGGATACAAATGGCGGTTAAGGACCAAGCAATCACCATAATGTAGCCATCGGTCAAATCGTGGATTACACCGCCCATCGTTGCTCCAACTGCTGCCCCAGCACCCATACAGAGGAAAATCGCGCCCATAATTAATCCAAGATCTCGTCCACGGCCAAAAATTCTTGCTGTGAGTGCGGAAATTACGGGGCCACGACTTCCGAAACTCGCGCCGTACGAAATAACAAAAGCCCAGAGTAGAAAATTTGACGGACTAACTGTCATCATGAAGAGAAGTAAATACCCTGATATCGTTAAGCTGTAGGACAATGTTACTGAAAGCAGAGCACCATACCTATCCGCGATTATTCCGAAAATCAGAAGACCACAAGTTGCAGAAATTCCAGAAACACCAAAAGCGCTTGCTGCTGTTATCGGATTAGTGCCTTGCTCAATGAGAAAAGCGACAACTTGGGGTTGAACGGCAAACATTGATATTGCTGTAAGAAAATGAACTGCTGACAAACACCAGTAAGGCCTAGAACGAACCGCACGGCGAAAAGTCCAATCAGATGTTGGAGAGTGTCTACCTTCTGTTTTCGGTCGTCGAAGGTCTGCCCGGCCTTCAGAAATTTTTTGCCATGGAGCAATTGCCACAAGTATGCCAACGCAAATGACAATCAGTCCAATTGAGCTGTAAGCATTTCGCCAACCAAGATCATCAATGAAAGTTTGGGCTACAGGAGAAAAAATCATGACTCCAACGCCAGCTGCACCTGACACTACAGCAACTGCAGTGGTTAAAGATTGCTGAAACCATCGGGCTAGTAATGCGGATTGCACCGCAATACCAAGCGCTGCTGCTCCGAACCCCACGAGGAGGCTTAAGCACAGATAAAATTGCCATAGCGCTTCAAGTTGTGAGGCTAAAATTGGTCCTACAGCAAGGCATCCCATTCCCAGGGGAAAGAGAAATCTTGGTCCAAACTTATCAAATAGCTTACCTGCAACCGGAGAAAAAAGCCCAAGGCAAAGCATTCCAAAAGCGTATACACTGGCTGCCTCCGCTCTGCTCCATCCAAGTTCTTTACTGACCGGAAGAAGGAAGACGGCAAAAGTCTCAGATACACCTCGTGCAGAGGCACTCATCAATACAAAAACGGCAGCAG
This sequence comes from Rhodospirillales bacterium, assembly GCA_008081395.1. Taxonomy (GTDB): domain Bacteria; phylum Pseudomonadota; class Alphaproteobacteria; order Bin95; family Bin95; genus VMCJ01. Next base: position 27,829 of record VMCJ01000020.1, read on the forward strand.
CTAAAAATCCGAGGTTAAACCGATGATGCAGGGTCAACGCGGTGGCATGCCAAGATATTCCCGAAAGCGGGTTTTCAAAAATGCCCCGTCCTGTGGAGGTAAAGACATTCCAGCTGCTTCTGGACTAATATGAACAGCAGCGAAGGCAGGGCCCTGCACAGATTGCATCCAATCGCGGAGTTCTGTGGCTTCTTCGGTGCTATCAATTCTCCGGGTTGATTTAAAGCCTAATCCTACGGCGGTTTGCACCAAGTCTACCCCGCGCGCAGTATGAGTTAACTGCTGCCCAGTTTCACCGTACCTTCCATTGTCTAATACGATTACTACCAGATTATCCAGGCCTTCCGCACCAGCTGCTGCAAGTCCAGTGAGGCCCATGAGAACCTCGCCGTCTCCGGTGAGCGCTAAAACGCGTTTGGTTGGTTGTGCTGCAGCTAGACCAATTGCCATTGGCACTGCTCCACCCATTGCGCCCCAAAGGTAAAAATTTAGTGGGTGGTCTCCAGCAGCCATCAGGTCGTAGCAAGGTGATCCAAGTCCGGCTACAACAAGCAGATCATCAGATCTGTCGTGCATTAGATTTGCCACTAAAATACGCCGATCTATTAGACCATCTGACTTCTTGATTATTTCAGGGGCACTCATTGTTTGTTGTCTCCTGCACTTCCTGCTGCAAATTTCTTCGTGCCAACTAACTTCTGCGCCAATAATACGGCAGTCATGCAATCACCATTGTATGCTTGGTCAATGGCTGCCCGCACTGTGTCAGCTACATCCTCTGCGCGTTCAACTCTGTAACATTTTACTCCGGCTAACTCGAAATGAGCCTGTGTAGTACCTCCCATTGGCATTTGCCACGAGTTGAACTCACCCCACTCACCACGCATCGTCACAAACATTGGCATGGGAAATCTGCAAGTGGTCATAAGGCTCAGCATGTTGATTGTGTTTCCAACCCCACTGGATTGCATCAGCAACGCACCCTTATCACCGCCCAACCAAGCACCTGCTAGACAGGCTACGGCGTCTTCTTCAGTAGTAACTGAAATTGCGCGCATCTCATTAGCAGCGTGGGCGCGCTCAATAAGCTTTTTGTGGCCAGCGTCGGGTACATAAGCAATTTGTTTTATCCCGGCATTAACTAGGGCTTCAAAAATATCATCCCGCCAGTCGTGGGTCATTTCAGCATCTGTCATCGTTAACTCAATAAGATTAATATGAACCCTGACTTTTACACGAGGCTGTTCTAGACCGCCATATGTCTAACCGCATGACCGATATGCCTGAAGCGCTTGTCCGGGAAGCAAACGCTTTGAGTTGGCCATCCGTAAGGATTAGTTTTTATTACATTGCGATGTTTGGAACCGTTGGAGTTTTTGCACCTTTCCTTCCAATTTGGCTAAAGGACCGAAGCTTATCAGCAGAAGAAATCGGGATAGTGATGTCTGCAATCGCTTGGACCCGAGTAATGGTCAATCCACTTGCTGCACACGTCGCAGATGTAACTGGGCGACGTAGAAGATTGGCATTAATGACTGCAGCTGGGGCTTGTGTGGGTTTGGGATTTGTAACGCAGTCTTATGGGTTTTTTGCTATTTTAGCGGCACTGATTTTTACAGCGGCTTGCCAAGGTCCCGTTTTACCTGTTGGTGAGAATCTTTGCTTACTCACTATTAGAGCCCGTAATTTGTCGTATGGACGACTACGTGCATGGGGCTCGGTCGCTTTCATCGCGGTAGTTACTGGCGCCGGCTATTGGCTCGAGACCGCTCCATCAGATCACGTGATTTACATGTTAATTGGCGGCTGGCTTTTGATCCTGTTTTCGGTAGCTTGGTTGCCTGATCTTCGATCTCCGCCACGGGGCAAGAAAGAAAGAAGGTTTCAAGCAGCTCCTGCATGGGCTCTACTTCGCAATAAAACATTCATACTGCTGCTAGCTGCGGCAGCCGCTAATATGAGTTCACATGCAGTTTTGAATGCCTTTTCATCAATTCACTGGATTGGCGCAGGGATTAGTGAAAGCTCTATTGGCTATCTTTGGTCTATCGGAGTTTTGGCTGAGATAATTCTTTTCTGGATGGCGGCTCCAATCGTTGCACATCTGGGGCCCGGTTGGCTTATGGCCCTTGGTGCTGCTGGAGGTGTTATTCGATGGATTGGCTTGGGTTGGACAACAGATTTTTACGCACTTCTTTTCTTTCAAACGTTGCATGGATTGACCTTTGGCGCCGCTCATTTAGGGGCGATGACATACCTTCAACGACATGTCCCAGCTGAGAGCTCTGCAACAGGTCAAGCGCTATACTCTGCTCTCGGAATGGGAGCTGCTTTGGCTTTAATGCAGCCAATTGCGGGCTGGCTTTATGCTAAAAATGGAGGCGGCGCTTTTTATGCAATGGCTATCTTGGCGGCAGTTGGATTTTTATTCGCAGTATTGCTCGCTTTCAGACTAAGGAAAATTGACCAAAATAGTCCAACCTAAATACATGTTGTGGGATTTAATTCGCACATAAGTTGCGGCTGCTTGTAATTGTTATAGTAAATTTGATTTTTGCAATTTCAAAATGAAGGTTGGCAAAATTGGTAAGCAATTACACAAACCTTGCGTAAACTCTTGCTAGAGTCTAACTCGATTGTTCTTTTGTCCAGGGATTTAGATAAATGGGTTCCTCTGTCTTTATCGACGGTGAGGCTGGCACAACTGGCCTTCAGATATTCGACCGATTGAAGGATCGGAAGGACATAAGTCTCATCCGCCTTGATGACATAGAAAGGAAGGAATTAAAGGCGCGACAAGAAGCTCTTAATGCGGCTGATATTGCTATCTTATGCCTTCCTGACGATGCAGCTCGAGAAGCGGTTGATCTTATTAGAAATACAACCACCCGGGTAATTGATGCTTCAACAGCCCATAGAACGGCTGAGGGTTGGACATATGGTTTCCCCGAATATTCAAAAGACCAAAGACGCCTGATTGGTGAATCTAATAGAATAAGTAACCCTGGCTGCTATTCGGTCACCTCAATTGCTATGCTACATCCGATTATTGCAGCTGGCTTAATTAAGGCAGATTGGCCAATTACAATAAACGCTGTGTCTGGATATTCTGGCGGAGGAAAATCACTTATTGGTGAATTTGAGGGTGAAAATGCATCGCCAAATCAGCAAGTAGTATTTTCTTACGCGTTGAGCTTAAAGCATAAACATCTCCCGGAAATTAAGCGCTGGGGCGGCCTGAGTCATGATCCAATTTTTGAGCCGCATGTGGGGCGTTATCATCAAGGAATGATAGTTAATATTCCTCTGCCTCTTTGGGCGATGCCAGATAAGCCAACACCCGTAGCAATCCATCAGACACTCGCTGCCCATTATGAAAATGAGCCGTTTGTTGAGATTGCATCGCTAGGGCCACCTATGGGTTCAGACCGTTTGGATCCTGAGTGTTTAAACGGTACGAATAAACTTCGGATTCATGTGCTTACCAATCCAGATGGGGATGCTGTGGTATTGTCAGGCGTTTTGGATAATTTGGGTAAGGGCGCATCTGGCCAAGCAGTGCAGACATTGAATTTCTTGATTGGTTCCAGCGAAGATACGGGATTGTAAATCATGCAGTCAGTAAGTTCTTTACCAGCGCCCAAGGGATTAATTTTACCTTTCAAAGGTATCAGCCCAAGAGTGGCAGATGATGTATTTCTAGCTCCAAATTCTGTGGTCGTTGGAGATGTGGAGATAGGTGAGCGCTCAAGCCTTTGGTATAATGTGGTTGTGCGTGCTGATGTAGGGTTAATCAAGATTGGAGCAGGCACGAATATTCAAGATGGATCGGTTGTTCATGTGACAGGTGGCCAATTTGATACTCATATTGGTGACGATGTTCTGATAGGGCATCTGTGCATGATCCATGGGTGCGTCCTTGAAGACAGAGCATTTGTTGGAATGAAAGCAACAATTTTAGATGGTGCTAGAGTTGAGGCAGATGCAATGGTTGCTGCTGGCGCCGTAGTCACACCAAATAAAGTTGTTAAATCAGGTGAGCTTTGGGCTGGAGCACCAGCTAAAAAAATGCGTGATATGGATGCAGACGAAATCCAAAGACGTCGCAAGTCGGCGCCAAATTATGCAATTAATGCTTTAGATCATATTAACTCACTTCGACATGCTTAGGAGCGACATCATGCAGGAATTTTTGGCTGCTAAAGCAGTGTTGCCTGATGATGGAATGGATGGTTGTCTAGTTGCACGAGTTTGGAGACCTGGTTTAGGGGCGTCAGTAGCTGTCATAAAGCCTACAGGCGTTTTCGACATAACGCGCAACTTTCCAACCCTGTCAGACCTCTTAAGTACCGTTGATCCTTCCAATGCGCTTGCTGAGATTACTTTGGGTGAGCGTGTTGGTAGTCTTGATGAGCTTTTAAGAAATAGTTCGTGTGAAATACGATCTGAGAGAGTTGCCCATTTTCTGGCACCACAAGATATTCAGCCGGTTAAAGCTGCAGGAGTTACCTTTGCAGCCTCCATGCTCGAAAGGGTTATAGAGGAACAAGCAAAAGGTGACCCGGCCAAAGCTCAGGCTGTGCGCGCCGCCGTACAGGAAAAAGTTGGTGACGATTTATCAAAGGTAGAACCAGGGTCATCAGCTGCCGAAGGCTTAAAGGAAAAACTAATAGAGTTGGGTGTGTGGTCTCAATATCTAGAAGTGGGAATTGGCCCATACGCTGAAATTTTCACCAAATGCCCACCTATGGCCGCTGTTGGCATAGGGGCAGAGGTTGGTTTGCGTCCTGATAGCCAGTGGAATAATCCTGAACCGGAAATAGTGCTCGTCATCGCGCCTAATGGTGAAATCGTAGGGGCAACACTTGGGAACGATGTTAATCTTCGCGATATAGAGGGCCGTTCCGCTCTATTGCTTGGGCGTGCAAAAGATAACAATGCGTCTTGTAGCTTAGGACCTTTTATACGGTTTTTTGATTCTACTTTCTCTATTGATGATGTTCGTCGATCAGTAGTCTCTTTGACTGTAACGGGACAAGATAACTTCCGAATGGATGGTCGCTCCTCAATGTCTGAGATAAGCAGAGACCCATATGCTTTAGCGAAGGCTACTTTGTCTGAAGATCACCAATATCCAGATGGTGTGTTTTTGATGTGTGGAACAATGTTCGCACCCACAGACCTGCGAGATGGTGAAGGTTTCACCCACAAGTTTGGGGATATTGTGCAAATCTCCACGCCAAAACTTGGATGTTTAGTGAACCGTACCGCATCTACGCACCAAATTCCGGCTTGGACGTATGGTGTGCGTGCGCTGATGCGTAGTTTGGCCAAAAGAGGTCTTAATTAAAATCGTTTTGCACAGTGCTTTTCCAGGAAATCGGGACTTTGAAACCGTACTCTTTTGTAAATAAGTAGATTAACTCAGCTTTGTTTAAAGCGAGATCCTGGAGGAGGGGGATTATTAGGTGGGCCCGCGAAACATTGTGCTTGCCTCATCCAATTCTTCGCACTTTTTCCGGATACTTCGAGTGCTACGTCTTCAATATTCCGTGTTTGTGTCACAACCTGGCAAAACTCTGTTGCCGCACCTTTCACAAATTCTCCAGAATTAATTTGATCCGAATTCCATTCCCATATTGCCCCTGATGGTGCATTCAGAAGGATATGCGGTGGTGGTCCTGGAGGAGCCTCTCCACGATTGGAAAAAGTCCAATTAAATGTGATTGCCCCAAGATGAGCGATGGCTCGAATCCTATCATCATCTTGCCTTTCGGTGCCCAACAAATCATAGATTGCTTGGGAATGAGACCATGTTTCCATAAGGCGTGCTGTTATACTTGACCGGGCGCTCATTTCTGGTCCTACCCATGCAACACGGTGTTTTGGTTCTGCCTCTGCGTAAGCACTTGCTGTGTCAGCGGAAGATTCAAGCCAAGCTTTGACGAGGGCTTGTCCCTCTAATCCTTTCACCCAGCCCCGTTGGTATTCAAAGCGTGAAATTCCACTTTCCGATGCTTTTATTCGAGCATGCTGGGCAACCTGAAACGCTTCTGGGTCAATGAGTGTTAGTCTTGCGTTGGTGTCACCCATATAAAGGTGCGCAAAAATATCGTTAAGGGTCCACCCTTTAAATTGCGTTTCGCGGTTGAATTCAGTGTCGTCGAGAGGGGTGACCAGTTTCTTGAGCGCCTGGCATTCGGCGGCAAAGTCATCGGCCTCTTTGATCATAGGTTGGTTCCTTGTGGCAATGCGTATTTAAAGATACTCAGATGACTAGTTTGTAGGTTAACGGGCAATTTTTTTGAATAATATTTCATAGGGTTAACTTAGTTGCAAAATACAAAGTAGTAAGAAAATATAATGATTGTTTTAAGGTAACTGCCACAAGTTCGTTTGTTCGGTACCTTTTTAATTAATTCTAATGAAGCCCAAATAGATTTTAATGAGGAAGCAAATGATGCAGATAGGTTTTCGCATTCGTGACAATAAAGACAAGGTTTCTGATGTCATATCTGCACAGTTCAAAGATATGCCGGTTGCTAATGTTTCTGACTGTATGGCGAGGATGACCGCGGGAGGCCCAACACTAAGGCCAATGCATGAATCAGGTTCACTTTCAGGACCAGCGTTAACTGTCAAAACCCGACCTGGTGATAATCTTTTGCTTCACAAAGCGATTGATATGGCTAGGCCTGGCGATGTTATCGTTTGCGATGGTGGGGGTGATTGCACAAACTCGCTGATGGGCGAGATAATGTTAGCCTATGCAATAACTAGAGGCGTGGCTGGCTTTGTTATCAACGGAGCTATACGCGATCTTGATGCTTTTAAAGAACGAAATTTGCCTGTCTTTGCAGCAGGTGTTTCTCACCGTGGACCTTATAAGGACGGACCCGGTGAAATCGGTTATGCGATTGCTATTGATGGAATGGTCATTCAGCCAGGCGACCTTGTTATTGGAGATTCGGATGGGGTTCTTTGTGTGCCAAAAAACTCGGCCGAAGAAGTTTTAAAAGCAACCCAGGCTAAAAATGAAGCAGAAGTAAAACAATTTGCTGATATTGAAGCGGGTAAAGTTAATCGTACGTGGGTGGATGACACTCTCAAGCGGTTAGGATGTGTGATGGAATAACGCCTGATTTTATCCGTACTTGCTCTGAAGTAGCCATCTCACCCAGTTGCTATAAAAAATACATGAATTGCTACCCCAAGTTTGTTTAGGCTCTTGGTTAGGGTCGTCATCTGGATAGTAATTTTCAGGTAAGGATATTTCATTACCCTTCTGAAGGTCTCGACGGTATTCAGCATCTAATGTGAGAGCGTCGTACTCAAAGTGATTCAAAACGTGAAGGTGTTGCAAACGTTCGTCAAATAGTGCGCCAAGCCCAGACTGTTCTGAAAAAAGAAGCGGTTTTAAATGAGAAAATTTTCTCAAATCGTCTATTTGGGTCTCAGTCCAACGAGAAACAGGCATTGATGGTTTTGAATCTAGAGATTTTAAAAAAGGTAGGCCTGCTTCACAGAGTGTGTGCTCGTAAACGCCAAATTTCTTCGAAGCCATTAAGTGCTTTGGAATATCATAGTAATGGTAAAGCGCAGCTTGGGCGCCCCAGCAGAGACTTAGAAGTGGAAGCCCGTTGGCACCATTGTTCCCCCGGACCCAATCTAAAATTTCTGTCATTTCTCTCCAATAGATAACATCTTCAAACGGCAGTATTTCTATAGGGGCTCCAGTTATTACAACCGCATCAAACGATGAGTTTGGTCCCAAATCTGGCCAACGTTTGTAAAATTGATCAAGGTGTCCTGGGGGTGCATTCTTTGCGGCATAATTTGACGGTGCAGCAAAAGTCAGCGAAACATTTTCGTTCGTTTGGCCAAGGACTCTGGCTAATTGGATTTCTGTATCCAATTTTTTAGGCATCAAATTAAATACACAAATTTCAAGGCGACGGGTGAGATCTTTGCTGCCTGCGGTAGTGTATACATCTAAGCCTTCGGCCGCGAGGGAAGCTGCAGCCGGTAAATTTTCTGGAAGAATTATACTCATCCAGCAATGTTCCGATTTCGTGATTCAAGACGAGTTCTGCAGGTTGTAATGTACCTGTTAGCTGTTTCTGTGCCGAAGGGATTTTCTTTAATTTCTCGCATGAGGGCGTTGTAAAGAATTTCCATAAAGTTCTCGGGATCAGGAGTGGTATCGGTGTTAGGGCCAAATAGTTCAGCAGCGTCGATAGTCACACCAAAGCGCGCTGCCATGCTCTCATACCTTGGTTTTCTAAACTCTAGTAATTCTGGAAAAAGTGGCCTGGCAAACTCTATTGGGTTTATGCCAACGCCATCTTCAGGTGTCTTCTCAAGCTTTGGGCCTATGAAATTAGGGTTGTAGAAAAGCGGTTTGGGATGGCTTCTAGCTCGCTCCTTTAAAGCTTCTTCTGCGTGGGCATCCGCTCTTATGTAAAGAATGAGCGAGTTGTCTATTAGGGGCCTAATGACCGGGTCTTCTGGATCATCAGGGGTAACGATTTCACACAGAGAACCAGATGCATCGTTTACGAAAGAACTACAACTATAAATATTCCAGGATTTGGAGATGAAGTGGGGTACGTCCTTCATCGATTGGATCTCAGCCTGTCTGTAGAGATTTTGTCTCTGAAGAAATTCTGTTTTTTTGAGGCCGCCAAATTCTGGGTCGCCATAGATGCCAAGAAATGTGGAAACAGGTTCTAGATTGTCTACCGATATATTATGTCCAATAAAAATTGAGTCGGACCGTAATAAATTTGCGACGAATGGATCTTCCATGGACATAATTTTGAATTTCACGTTGTCCAAAATTGGTTCAGACAGATAACGCGTCCCGATCCGATAATCGGCCGAATAATGAAACCATCCTCCATCGCGTCTGAGCGTTTTGGAAAGTGTTGTCTTGCCAACCCCAGACATTCCTAGAAGTGAGATGGCATGCGGCATTTGGGAGAATTCAGTCAGATCAATCATGAGTAAGGTAGACTTATTATTTTCCTGAAAGGTCGCGGATGATAGGGCCAGACTTGAGGAATGCAAGCGCTGGTTAACTGTTGGCAGTCGTGTCTGGGCATCCTATATGGCGTATACAATGATTACTTCACGATCAACTATGTTAACGGCTGCCTTTGACCGACTTGACCGCGGTTCGATTGGGATAGCTGCCACTGCTCTGGCTGCTAATCTTCAACTTGGTGATTGTATTGTGTTGGCGGGTCCTCTTGCTGCCGGCAAGACTACTTTCGTTCAGGCGCTAGCTAAAGCCCTTGGTGAAGTGGATGAGATTACAAGTCCAACATTCACCCTTGCTCACTTTCACACTAATGGTCGTCTTCCGTTGTTGCATATTGATGCATATCGCTTAGAGAGCAGTCACTCATTTACAGATCTTGCTTTACACGATTTTTACGAAACCCACGTAACCGCCATTGAATGGGGTGAGAAATTTATTAATTCTCTGCCAGAATCTTATAGAGTTGAGTTAGTTCCTGATGGAGAGGATACTCGTCGCCTCATTGTCAGCGCCCCCGCACAAAAAGATGAGAATTTGAAAAAAATTTCTAGGGCACTCGACAGATGACACTTACACTTTGCCTTCATTCATCCTCGGCGAAGCCATCTGTATTTGTTTTCCGAGATGGTGAGAAATTCGTACCAAAAATCGATAATTGTATAGGGGATCCCATATCTGGGCCTTCAATTGCAGAATTAGCAGCAGATGCTCTCTCAGCTGCTGATGCCAGTGCAGATGATGTAGACCAGATAGCAATTGATATTGGTCCTGGAAGACTGAGTGCTGTTAGAGCTGCTGTGGCCTTTACAAATGCTTTTAGTTTTGGATTGGGTAAGCCAGTTCTGCCTATTATTTCAAGTTTTGCAGTCGGTTTACTTGCTGAGAGAAAATTTGGATTACCTGCAATTGTGGTCCATAAATCGGCAGGGGGTACAGCTTTTGTAGGGCGTGTTGTAAACGGTTCTTTGGAAACATTACGTCATGGTTCCGTAGATGAAACAGTCAGATTAGTTGCCAAAGGATTACAATCCGTATCCCTCGTTGGAGCGCCGGCCTCTTTGCTGAAAGATATAGAAGTAACACAGATGGGGGATCCAGAAATTTCAGGTGAAATATTCCCTGAGCTCATCAAAGTTGGAGAGTTTGTGGCTGCGCCAGTTCACCCAATCACAGAACAATCGGCTTTGATTAATGTCTAAAGAAAATGCTTCTAAGGCCGCCAATACACTTCAAGCTGGAGGTGTTATCTTAGCCCCAACAGATACGGTCTATGGGCTAATGGCATTGCCTTGTCACGACGATGCCAGGGCGAAAATTTTCAGGCTGAAGAGGCGCCCTGAACATATGAATCTGCAGTTACTTTGCCCAACTGCTTTCGATCCCAAGGATATAGGTGCAATCTTACCTTCAATTGCGGCAGAACTTTTGCGTTGCGATGATATTCGTTCAAAAATTACCTTCGTCCTGCCACTAGATCTGCCTGAAAAGCCAAGATGGTTGTCTGATCGTGTTGAGGTAGGAATAAGGATTCCGGCGGATTCTTCTCTACAGGAGATGCTTTTAAGCACTGGGCCTGTATTTGCTACATCAGCGAATGCGCATGGCAATAAGCCAGGTAAGACCGTGAGTGCAATACTGTCTCAACTAGATGGTTCTCCAGACTTTGTATGGGATGCTGGACTGCTATCTGATGAGGCCTCCACAGTAATTAATTTCAATAATGACCCTCCTGTAGAACTTAGGCGAGGTGCGGCTGGAGATCTCTCTAAATTTGGTGTTCATTATGAGTGAACAGCTAATTTTAGGTATTGAATCCTCTTGCGATGATACAGCTGTTGCGCTGGTTTCTGAGACAGGTGACGTGATATCCGCAGCGACACAAAACCAGGTGCGGATTCATGAAGAGTGGGGAGGTGTATTTCCCGAATTAGCTAGTCGAGCGCATGCGGCTGAAATTATCCCAACTATCAAAGCTGTAATGGCTCAAGCCAATGTTAGTTTGGACTTAATTAGGGCCATCGCTGTCACTCGTGGCCCAGGCCTTATTGGACCATTAATGGTCGGGGTAAATTCAGCAGCTGGCCTTGGAATGGCTTGGGGGAAGCCGGTGATCGGCGTCAACCACCTTCGCGGTCATTTGCGCAGTGCAGCGTTAGAAGGTGGAAATGTGAAGTATCCAGCCTTGGTGTTGCTAGTGTCTGGTGGCCATACATTACTCGCACTAATGACTAACTCGGATGATGTGAAAATTCTTGGTGCTAGTAGAGATGATTCTGTAGGTGAGGCCTATGATAAAACAGCAAGACTACTCGGTCTTGGATTTCCAGGTGGGCCAGAGATAGATAAACTCGCCAAACTTGGAAGACCGAATATTGAATTTCCACGTCCGATGTTGAGAGAAGGACTTGAATTCTCCTTCTCTGGATTGAAAGCCGCCGTTGCTCGATATGTTGAGCGATACCCTGATAGTGAGTCTAAGGATGTGGCGGCTTCATTTGTAGCCTCAGTACTTGATGTTTTAGCGAGTAAATGTGCTATGGCCTTAAAAGAGACGAAAGCCTCCTCTTTGGTTGTAGTGGGTGGTGTGGCGGCAAGCCCGCAAGTTCGTCATCGGATGGAAGAAGTCGCAGTCAGTGCAGGAGCTGAGCTTTCTTTACCTCCTCTGAAATGGTCAACTGACAATGGTGCAATGATAGCATTGGCTGGATGGGATTATGTTAGGTCAGGGCGGTATCCATTGCTCAGACCTGTTGCTCGGCTTTCAATACAGGATTTTTAAGTGCAAGCTTTCTCTAATTTTGGAGAATCAAATGCAGAAAACGTCCAAAGATACTAGGATTATCTTAGACCCACTTGGGTATGCTTTGGGCGCTGAAATTAGAGGTTTAGATATATCGCTTCCGCCAAATCAGAAGGAAGTTGATGCTATAAACGCTATCTGGCAGCAACACCATGTTATAGTTTTTAGAGGCAAAAGGTTGCAGGCAAGTGAGATTGTAAATTTTGCCCAAGAATTTGGTCAGTTAGATGACCATTCCTCTACGCCATTCTACAGGCATAAAGATTTTCCCCAACTGCTGCAAATTACTAATCGCTCAATAGATGGAAGACCTTCTGAGACCCGAAACACTGGTCGAAATTGGCATTCTGATTATTCTTACACGGGGCGTCCGGCAGCGGCATCAATGTTGTACTGCGATCAGAGACCGCCCATTGGTGGTGACACCATGTTTGCAAACATGGTTCGGGCTTATGAGACTCTTTCAACTACGATGCAAGGCATCGTTGATAACCTCCACGCTGTTTATGATATTTCATTAACTGCTGGTTTAAACGAGCGTGACCCTGACAAGACGAAAGAAGTTCGATTGCTGAATCCACCCATCGCTCATCCAGCGGTTCGGGTGCATCCACGAAGTGGGAAGCGCGCTCTCTACGTGTCGGAACGAGTATCTCATTTTCACGGAATGACAAGATCAGAAAGCAGGCCCTTGATAGACTTTTTGTGCTCTCACGCAACCCAGCCAGAAAATATCTATCGCCATGTGTGGCAAGAGGGGGATTTAGTGTGTTGGGATAATCGCACGGTGATGCATATCGCGCTTGCTGATTTTGACGAGGGCAAGCCCCGTCATATGCTGAGAGCTACAGTACTTGGAGAGCAATCTGGTTTCATTGTCGGAGAACATTAGGCCAAGCTAACAGCTTCATTACTAACAGGCCTGCCCGTCAGTTATGGTGATTATCCGTTCTGATGCATCCAGCGAGCATGGTTGGGTGCCCGCTTTGTTTGAGTCCATTCCTCAAGCATTTCCCATTTGACGTCATCTAATTTTTTGCGCATCTCTGTAGTGCCAGTATTCACCGCCAATTCACACCGGTGTCCATTTGGATCGAAAAAATAAATTGACTTGAAGATGGTGTGGTCGATCGGACCTATAACCTCAATCCCATCAGCTTCCATTTTGGCCTTAGCACTTTCAAGTTCTGCGAGTGTTGAAACCTTAAAGGCTAAATGCTGCACCCAAGCCGGTGTGTTGTGATCCCTACCCATTGCCGGTTTGGTTGGTAGTTCAAAAAACGCAAGAACATTTTCGCCTCCAGCATCCAAGAAAACATGCATATAAGGCTCAGGCTCTTTTGTTGAAGGGACTTGGTCCTCAGCGATGGCAAGTATGAAATCCATATTGAGGTATTTTCCATGTTTATATTGTGATGAAAAATAGTGAATTAAATAAATTGGTATATTGGGCTATAAAAATTCTCAAACAGCAATTTGAGAAAGATCCATATTCATTATCTTCCGAAGAACTCATGGCAATAAAATTGTACGATACGAAATTCAAAGAAAAGTTTAATAAGTAACTAATATCAGAGTTGCTGTTTTCTCAATGTAGCCTCTTAATTACTTCAAAAACAAAAATTAGCAGTCTGATAATATTTGATATTGGTTGACTAAATTAAGTTAAATGCTTTTATTTACATAATTATTTTCAGGGGGCTAAAATGGATAAAGTATGTGGTACATGTCAATTTGCTCATATGGAAGTAGATAACCACGATGATGTGTCTATCGAATGCCGTAAATATCCTCCAACAATAATCAATAGCGGCAGCCTAGCAAAATTCCCCAAGATATTACCGAAGTGGCATTGTGGTGAGTACTCCGAGGGGGACAAAAACTACTGGGATTTACTCCCCTGATCATCAAATATGTCAACTCAGCATTTTATAATTCAATTATTTTTGCAGACATTTATATTGATTTTTTGAATTAAATTTCATACCGAAATAGAGTTTTTATTATAATATGGGTGT
>VMCJ01000021.1 GCA_008081395.1 Rhodospirillales bacterium
ATAGCCGTCATGTATCGAAGGCGGTAGCGCCGACATTTGCATTCCCCTTTTGCGATTTTGCTAATCTCAATAGCCAGAGTGCTTAAGCTAGACATTGCCACTCCATGGCCATTGGCGCCTGAAGTCATTTCGTGCGCCAATTTTTATTTCAGAAAAATAAATAGGTCACTGGCTTCTCTATATTTGTTCCAGGCGATCACTTACTCATGATGGATTGCCGATAAAATGAAATACCACGCAGAACATCAAGGGCCCGGATTAACTGATAATCTTGTGCAGCCGCCTTTGCTTCTTTTTGCTCTCGCGTCAGAGGTACTTTATCTAAAGTCTTTTCTTCCGAACTATCTAATGCACCATCCAAATCAGCTTCACGACGACGCATAGATGTATCCAAAGCCTCCACTTTCGCTAAAGGAACATTGATGTCCGGTTCAATTCCTTTTGCTTGGATAGAAATTCCTGAGGGCGTGTAGTAGCGCGCAATAGTTAATCGGATAGCTCCATGTCCAGGTATACGCTGAATTGTTTGAACCGAACCTTTCCCAAAAGTACGCTCGCCCACTAAAATTGCTCGGCCATGGTCATGCAGAGCTCCTGCAACAATTTCTGAAGCGGAGGCCGAGCCACCATTGATAAGAATTACCAGCGGCAATCCATCAATTATGTCACCAGACTGTGCATTATATCGTTGAGCTTTTTGTTTTTCTCTTCCACGAGTTGAAACAATTTCACCCTTGTCTAAAAACGCATCAGAAACTGATATCGCTTGGTCAAGAAGGCCTCCGGGATTATTTCGGAGATCAAGGACAAAGCCCTCAATGTCTTCGCCTATCTCTTTCTTCAGCTCATCGACGGCTTTAATCAAATTTGGCTCAGTTTGGCGAGTAAAGCTGGAAATCCGAATGTACCCAATTTTACCCTCTGATCTGGCACGGATAGGACTTACCTTAATCACAGCCCTCACAATTTCTACATCAAAAGGGGCTTGTTCTCCCCGGCGCACCGTAAGCTTAATCTTATCTCCTACTTTGCCACGCATTAGTTTTACGGCATCACCCAAAGCCATGCCTCTTACACTTTTTCCATCTAGGGCAATGATAAGATCGTTGGGTTGCATACCCGCCTCTGCAGCGGGAGTGTCGTCTATTGGAGACACAACTTTAACGTAACCACCCTCCATTGTGACTTCGATACCTAAGCCACCAAACTCTCCCCGAGTATCAACATCAAGACGCTTCCTGTCTTCTTCATCAAGATATGAAGAATGCGGATCAAGCGAGGTCAGCATTCCATCTATTGCTGCCTTAATTAACTCTGCATCGCTCACCTCTTCGACATAATCAGAACGAATGCGGTCAAGAACGGTCCCAAAGAGCTCAAGCTGTTTATATGTATCCGATGAACTCTTAGAGGACTGAGCTTGAACTTGGGTTGCAGACAAAAACACAAAAGCAGTTGCTGCGGCAATTGCAATAAATCGCATGTCGAAGCGGCATCCTTTATAACGAAGAGGCAAACCAAGGTGTGGGATCAATTGGTTTTCCATTTTTTCTTATTTCGACATATAGCTCAGGAGCGGCTAACTCGGAAGTACCTGAGCGCAATCGTTCCGGCAAAGTACCTATCAATTCCCCTTGAAGCACCCAATCTCCTTCAGCGATGTTGACCGTTTCAAGGCCGGTCAAAAGGGTATGATAACCATCACCGTGTTCTATCAATGCCATCGTTGCATAACCTTTAAACGGACCCGCGTAGACAACTCTGCCATCATAGGGAGCAAATACTTCTGCAGAGGGTAAAGCACTGAAAATAATTCCTCTCGAGTACAGTCCCGCCCCCTCTCCAAACTTCCTTTTCGCCTTACCTACGACTGGAATTATTGCTGGATTCAATTGATTAAGACCTTTGAGACGCAATTCTAGATGATTTTCGTTCTTATCAACACTTCTCTGCCGTATCAGCTTAGAAGGTTGAATGGATGCATCACGCCCAGTTACTTTTTGTTCCAGGAGCCCAGTTCGCACTAGCGCAAGAGCCTCTTCACGAGAAGCTAGCTTTTTGAGAAAAGCGTCAAGGCTTTGAGCCTTTTCTGCAAGCCTTAATAGCTCATTACTCAGTTCTTTATCTCTCGTCTCCGTTTGATTAAAAAGCTTACGTCTCTTTGCAATCTTATTAATCAGATTACGACGTTCCTTGTGAAGGTTTGCTACCGACAACTTCGCCTCACGCTGTCGTGCCAAGTAATTTTTCTGTGAGACTTCGGCAGCCTGCAATTCATCTCGAGCTGAGGAAATTCTGCGCTCAATTTCTGGCAATAAACTTCTTAGTGCCAATCGAACCTTTACCGCATTTGATGGTTTTTCATTCAACGCTACTAATGCTTCGGGAGGCCTTGAAGTCAGGCGCACCATTGCGCCCAAAAGGCTCCCCAATTCTCTTCTGCGCTGAAGGACAGCTAGTTGGGCTTCTTTTATGTTCTCAGTTGCGAATTGAAGTTCTTTGGTTGCTTCAGCAACAGCAAGACGGCGAGACTTTAGTTTTTTTGAAGATCTGTTGATATCAGCTCTTAGCTTCTGAAGATCCACCTCCAAATCACCTAATATTTCCTTTGATTTAGCTTTAGCACCATTAGCGACCGCAAGCTCTTGCTCCAGAGAATTTATTTGACCTTTGACATCCTCACGCAAGGTTTGAGCAGATACCGAAACAACCGCCAGAGTGGTTGTAAGCAGAACCACGGTGCAAATTACACGAAGCATTTGGCTTTTAAAGAAAATCAGACCCGACGCAGGGCCCGGCCAGGACACTCTCCCGTTGGCTTACCGGCCCACCAGATAAATGTTCCGTTGTTCATCACAGCATCTATACCCTGCGCAGGCTGAGTTGGCTGATCAAAACTCGCACTATCCAAAATAGTTTCGGGATCAAAAATAACTATATCAGCAAATGACCCTTCGCTTATTAAACCACGTTCCCGCAATCCAAATACAGTCGCCGGGACAGAGGTCATTCTTCTCACAGCCTCCTCCAAAGACAATAAGCCTACTTCACGCACATAGTGACCTAGGACACGCGGAAATGTGCCCCATAGCCTTGGATGAGGCTTTTCATCATGAGGGATCCCATCAGACCCAATCATAGCATCTTCGAACGATATAACTTCTTGGACGTCTTCCTCCGCCATAGAAAAGTATATTGCTCCCGCTGGCTGAAGGCGATCGACCATCTTTTCAGGAGTTTGCTGATATTCCATTGCAAGTTCGGCTAAGTCGCGGCCCGCGACTTCAGGCATAGGTTCTGACCAGGTGATTAGTACTTTTGCTGAATCAGCTACACGCTCTGCTAATAATACAGTGGAGCTTGCTATATAGGGGTAAACGTCTAACGCCACTTTTTGAGTTTTTCTAGCTTCTCTAATTAAAGGAAGGCTTTCCTTGACTCGTCCGTGATTTGCTACACCAGATGCCTTGTGGTGCGATAAAACCACTGGAGCATTACTCCTCAAACCTATCTCAAGAGCTTCTCGCACTGATTCTAAGAGTTTAGAGCCTTCATCCCGCAGGTGTGTGGCATACAAACCTCCAGCCGCACCAGCAATCTCCGTCAAAGCGACGACTTCATCAGTAGAGGCAGCGCGAGCTGGCGGGTAAAATAATCCCGTTGACAGACCTATTGCCCCGGCATCCATTGCTTCCGCTACATGTGCACGCATTGTAACAATTTCGTCGTGTTTAGCCGGTTGATAAAGGTCGGAAACTTCACTAATGCGAAGTGTCTGGTGGCCCACAAGGAACGCAGCATTTGTTGCTGCAGGCTTATGATCTACGGCGTCTAAAAATGCGCCAAACGAAGAGAATCGAACAGGGTCAAGTCCAAAAATTAGATCTAAGGGTGGCTTTGGTCGTCCAGGGGATGAGAAAGGTGCAAGGCTGACTCCACAATTACCTACAATGACTGTTGTGACTCCTTGCGAAGACTTTGCCTTCATTGCAGGATCAGCAAACAGCAAACGGTCGTCATGCGTATGGGCATCAATAAAGCCAGGCGCCACAATTTTGCTTGAAGCATCCACGCGTTTATCTGTCTTGGCAACAGAGAGGTCTCCGACAGCCGCTATACGATCACCAAGAATGCCAACGTCTGCTTTGAAACGCGGGCTACCAGAACCGTCAATTATAGTCCCATTAGCAAAAATTACATCAAAATGCTCAGGGTTTTCCATAAAACTTATTCCTGTATCCGCAGTGGCGAAGGAGCGGCTGGAAGATTTATTCCAAAGCGTCGTTCGAGCGTATCTTGTATGAGTTCATAACTGGATCCAAATCTTACCACTTGAAAAGTAGCAAGATTCAGAAGTGTCGACGACGCTCTGTAAGGCCAGCATTTTCTCAAACCATGGTCTATAACAACATCTGCAATGGCCAGGATATCTGGCTCAATATCTATCGCACGAAACTTTGTACCTTGCATTGAAAGATTCGCTGAAGATCCAAAAAGCGCATGACCTGCCTCTCGACTTCGACGCGATATGGCCGAGTGAAAGGGGCCAGCATTTGTCAACATACACAGAGTTTTATTCTTAGTTGACATGTCCAGCGCCTGCGGCTCCATAGATGCAAGCATTGGATGATCCATTCTGCATGGGCCAATCACTCCTAATGGAAGATCATCATCAAGAGTGATTGCATCAAAAACATCCCAACTGCGATCCGGCAGCAAATATAATTCACGGGCAAGTTCATTATCGCCTATCATGGCATTGAATTTTGAAGGCTCACGCCGTTTAGCTTCAAAAATTCGACGTAAGGCCGAGAGAGAACCACCTATCGCTGAATAGCCGACGTCCATTGGCATGATTGCAATCCCACCAGATTTTAAGACTGCGAAAGCTTTGTCAGCCTCTGAAGCCATAAAAGGCGTTTCGGGTTGCATGAGTGATCTCCTATGAAAACTCGTACTTTAAGAAAAACGGCGAAAAGACCAGGCTAAAGTTGCACCAGCAAAAGCTGATGCCGCAGCAACTAAGAACACCGTGTTATAGCCTTGCAGGAAAGCATCTACCGCTCCTACATCATTTTGTAGTGCAGATTTTTGCACATGACTGAACAATAAGGTCAGCATCGAAGCCGCCGCAATTACACCTATTGTTCTGGTAACCATTGCCAATCCACCCGCAACCCCTCGATCTTTTTCTGGCAAGATACTCGTGACACCATCCAGATAGGCTGTCTGAAATAAACCCAGGCCAACTCCAGCTATTGCTAAAGTTAAAATAACCTCGGCTAGTGTTGCGTCTGTCTGCACCTGACCAATTAGTCCAAGTCCTAAGGCTGCTAAGCTTGCCCCAAATACAGCGACTGTAGCCCCAGAAATTCGTTCAATCATTCGCCCTGCTAAAGCTGCAGCTATCGCTGCACCCAACGCCCCAATTGCAAGAGCTAATCCTCCCGATGCTGCGTCAAATCCAGCATGGCGTGTCAAGAAAAAAGGAGTGAATAGAAGAGGGGTAAAGGTCGCGCCACAAATGATAATGTTAAGGACATTTAGAAGACAAAATCTAACATTCTGGAAAGCACGGATCTGCAGCACGGGATCCGAGGCTGTTTTCTCAACTCTGACAAAAAATACTGCTGAAACAAATCCCAAAAACCCAACACATATGGCTTCTACTGTTAGGCCCCATCTAGCTAAGCTGAGCGCAAGCGCAAAACTAGCAAGTGTTGCCACAAGAAGAATGGCTCCTAAAAAGTCAAAAGAGGTTTCAAGGTCTCGATGGTTTCGATCTGAAGGCAATGTCCACAGAAGTCCTAGCACTGTTAAAGCCAATGGGATTCGAAACCAAAAGACAGCTTGCCAACCAAAAGCATCTGTTAAGGCGCCTCCAATCACAGGCCCAATAGCACCAGCAGCAGCAAACATCGCCGCATAGTAACCAATTACTCTGCTCCGCAGACTTTCAGGATACAAGGATGTAGCAAGCGCCGGGCCACAGGCGATTGCAAGTGCAGTTCCTAGACCTTGCGCAACCCTCGCTGGCAACAATGCACCAAAACTTGGTGCCAATGAGCATGCGGCAAGTCCAATACAACTGGCTGCCAGACCTATTTTGAATATGCGCCTACGGCCATAGCGGTCACCAAGTTTTCCCGCAATCAAGGTCAGACTAGAATAAGTGAGAACATAACAGATTATGATCCATTGGATCATTTCGAGTGGCAATTGAAACTCCCCAACAATTGCCGGAAAAGCGATATTCACCGCTGTATCTAAGGGGCCGACGGCAACACCACACCCCACTACTATTAGACCAGTAATAGCCTTAGCTCGTCGAGTTGAGGAATTACTCACAAACAAAACCTTACTGTCGAAGTAAAAGGTTGTTGCCATGCGAACATTGGGATCATCTGTTTGAGGTATCCATAGTTTGTGCGGTTAGTTTAACCGCCAGATCCGCTGAAATCAGGGAATTCATAGAAAGGCGCATAACGGGGTATCTATTAAAAAGGCCGGTAAGTCTTTCATGTGTGAAGGAAAGACAACGCAACTGTGTTTCCGCGTAAACAGCTGCAGTTGTTCTACCTCCATTCAAAAAACTAATCTCTCCAATAACCGACCCCGGGGCGAGTTGGGCTATTGCAATATTCTTCCTTTTAACTGTCGCTTTGCCTTCAACTATTACAAAAAGATTGTCGGAGGATATGTTTTCATCGAGAATTTGATGCCCCTTTGAAAAGGATTTTCTTTCTGCGATGTTCAACAAGCGCATAAATTCGACAGTATCGAAACCTCTAAAAATAGTGGAGTGGAGTTCACGTTCCTCCTCGGAAAAATGGACACCTCTGCGTTCAGAAAAAATACCATAAATCCGCCACAGATGGATTATCGAAAATATAACGAGCCAAAAGATTACAAGCCAAAGTGGCCCCCCGGGCAAAAAGTAATTGTAGCTAATGCCTAGCAAACCTGACAGTACGCCTAAAAAGCGCAAAAGCAGCATATCTCTCATTGCTAGTGAAGCAGCTGTTACCGCAAACGAAAGATGACCAACCAAATTTAAAAGGGTAATCTGATCCGCAAGTACTTCTTGGATCTCTGACATTTTACTTAGCCAGAAACTTTCTTGAAGGGAGAGAATTCCTCGAGAAATTCAATCTCTTCTCCAACGGCTTCAAGCTCTCGCTCAAGAAAATCTTCAACAGCTCGTCTGAAATTAGGATCTACTATGTAGTGAATGCTGTAAGTTTGAGCGGGTAAGTAACCTCTTTGTAACTTATGCTGCCCTTGAGCACCTGCCTCTACTCTTTTGAGACCCCGTTCGATGGCAAATTCGATAGCTTGGTAATAGCAAGCCTCAAAATGTAAATTCTTAAAATTGTCGGAACAGCCCCAATTTCTTCCGTACAGAGTATCTGAGCCAATCAAATTTAGGGCTCCTGCCACCCATTCCCCTTCATATTCAGCCATCACCAGCGCGACACGATCAGGCATACGTTCATGTAGATAAGAAAAAAACGGTCGCTTAAGGTAATCCCAACCCCATTTCTTGTCAGTTGTGTTTCTATAAAAGCGGTAGAAAGCGTCCCAATGCTCTGTTCTCAGACTGTCACCAGTAAAAACGCTCATCTTAACGCCTTGCTTATAAACTGCCTCGCGTTCCTTTTTTATGTTTTTTCGCTTTCGGCTCGAGAGAGCATCCAAAAAATCCTGGAATGTCTGGTAATTTGCGTTAGTCCAATGAAACTGTTGGCCGGATCTTTGAAGAAACCCTAGGCTCCCCATCCGTTCCCATTCCCCTCGGGTCAGAAAATTAACGTGAAGGGTAGCGACATTGGTTTGCTCAACAACCTTAAGTAAAGCCTGCACAAGAACATTTTCATAAGTAGCAAGGTCTAGACCTGGACGGACTAAAAAACGCTTTCCAGTTACTGGGGTAAAAGGTACCGCCGATAAAAGCTTAGGGTAGTACTGGCCACCTGCCTTTTCCCAAGCATGTGCCCAACTATGATCAAAGACGTACTCACCTTGCGAATGCCCTTTTAAATATAATGGCATCGCGGCAGCCATCACACCATTCGGATCATTTGCAACTATATGCCGAGGCAACCAACCTTCTTCCGCCGACACTGAAAGACTCTCTTCTAGTGAGCTCAGAAAGTCATGGCATAGAAAAGGGTTATCCGCTCCAGCACATTCGTCCCAATCCGAACGATTTATATCGGATATGCGCTCTAGCACGCGGACTTCGATATCACTTTCCCTATCAGCCATTTATTTAAGCCATGGATATAGGACTAAGAGATCTCAAACACCGCATCTATTTCAACGGAGTAATTAAACGGTAAATTCGGTGCCCCAACTGCAAAGCGTGCATGAGAACCAATTTCCCCAAACACTTCTACCATTAAATCAGAAGCTCCATTAATTACTGCAGGTTGTTGATCAAAATCTGGAGAACAATTTACAAACCCTCCGAGTTTCACGCAGCGCGTAACTCGGTCTAGATTGCCTTCAACAGCCGCATTCAATTGCCCTAAAATAGCTAACGCACAGGCACGAGCCGCCTTCAGGGCATGGTTAATGTCTACTTCGGCGCCAACTTTACCAATAAACTTTTCTGCACCAACTGCAGATACCTGACCAGAAACAAAGACCAAATTACCAGTGATCACAAATGGCACATAGTTAGCAACTGGCTTTGGGGCGTCGGGCAAATTAATCCCAAGCTCTTGTAATCGGGCTGCTACACGACCGGCCATTCAAAGTTCCTCTCAATAATGATGATCAAATGATGAGCTGGGAATCTTACACTTACAAAAGGTTAATTGCCATGTTTGTTCCTCAAAACATGAGACCAATAATCCTATTTCTTTTTCCTACTTGCTTCATATCTTGCGATATTTTCAGCGTTCGGTGGGTATAGTCCAGGAAGAGATGCTCCGGCCTCAACTTCAGACATAATCCATTCTTCTTGTGCTTCTTGTTCTGCGCCCTGAGCCGCCACCTCTTCGACAATGGATCGCGGAATAATCACCGCACCATCGTCATCCGCGACAACAGCATCGCCGGGAACAATACATACTCCCCCACAAGCAATGGTCTCTTGCCATCCAACAAAGTGTAACGCTGCAACAGAAGGCGGTGCTGCTGCCCCTGTTGCCCAGACAGGTAAGCCAGTTCCCATAACGCCAGCCAGATCACGCATAACGCCGTCAGTAATTAGACCTTGAACACCCTTTTTTACCATCCGCGCACATAGAATATCGCCAAAAATTCCAGCATCAGAAGAGCCCATAGCATCAGCGACTACCATCGCTCCGGAAGGCATTGCTTCGATTGCGGCACGAGTAGAAACTGGAGATGACCAAGAAGCAGGGCTAGCTAAGTCCTCCCTGTAAGGAACAAAACGCAAAGTGAATGCAGGGCCAGCAAGGCGCTCACCACCTGATCTAAGAGGCGTGGCACGACGAATCCAGGTGTTTCGAAGCCCTTTCTTCAGAAGAACAGTCGTTAACGTTGCAGTCGTTATACCTGCCAATGTTTTGAAAACTTCGGGGGCAATTGGTTCTTCTGTCATAATCATCTCCTGACTGATCAAGCGACTGGCGTACGAATAAATTTTGGCGTGTAATTATACTATGATTAGTCAGTTGTCTCATACGCTCATACTTTTAATTGCAAGTATTATTTTTGCAGTAGCGCCAGCAGATAGCGAACCCGTTTCTAGATTAATTAATCATCATCCTGGTGGTGCCGCTACATCCGAAATTATTGAACCTGACACAGCTTTTTCCCGCCCAGTTGCAACACTGCCAAGTTCGGCTTTGCCGCATTTTACTGCTGGAGCGACACTCTTCTACACTCGATGGGTTGCGAGACCGGCTAAGCAGCCAGCCCTAGAAGGCCTTGGTCCTTTGTTCAACGCACTTTCCTGCGAGCAATGCCATCGGAATGATGGCAGAGGACGTCCACCAAAAGATAATCTCACTGAAGCTGAAGTAACAGGAACAGTGGTGAAGTTTCCCCTCGGAAGCCAAAATTATGGTCTGCAATTGCAAGACCGAGCTGTTAGAGGATTAAAACCAGAGGGGCAACTTCAGCGTCGCATCCTATCAAAAGAAGAATTTTACGCCGACGGGCAAAAAGTTGTGCTGTTCTATCCGAGCTGGGCAATCACTAGTTTTGAGATAGCCCCACCACCACAATCCTATTCAGTCAGAACAGCCCCTGCAATTTTTGGATTGGGACTTCTCGAAGCAATACCTGAACAGCGATTGCATAGTCTTGCTGACCCTGACGACCAGAATAATGACGGCATATCAGGCCGACTAGGGATTGGGCGATTTGGTTGGAGAGCTAAGCAAACTTCTCTTCTACAACAAACTGCTCATGCCTTGATTAATGATATGGGAATTTCATCGGATCTCTATCCTTCAGCTTTTGGCGATTGCACTATCAATCAAAAAAAATGTCATATGCTGGCAGGTACAGGGTTAGAGGCAGATACAAAATTTCTGCAGACCGTTACAGACTACGTCGCTAACCTTGGGCCACCACCCCGCTCCGGTGAACCTGAAAATTTCAAGGCCGGCCAAAGTCTATTTCATAGTCTTAATTGTCACGGATGCCACACTCCCAGTCACAAAACTGGAGAACACCGTCTCACTTGGTTATCTGGACATAAAATCTGGCCTTATACTGATCTTCTTCTCCACGATATGGGAGACGGTCTTGCCGATGGTGGCGGAAGGGAATGGCGCACGCCTCCGTTATGGGGGTTAGGTCGACACAAAGCAGTAAATGGAAACTCTTTTTATCTACACGATGGCCGAGCGTTGACACTTGAACAAGCTCTACTGTGGCATGGTGGCGAGGCAGAATCATCGCGTGAAAACTTTAAAAAACTATCTGCTTCGGAGAGAACAGCACTGATAGATTTTCTGGAAAGTTTATAACCTAAAAAGATCCTTAAATTGCAGACTTTACCGAGCTGCTGATGAGCTTTACCTATACCTATCTTAGCTTTAACCCTGAGAGGGAACGCTTTCATGCTCGATTTCTATTTCTCGCCAGGATCCTGTGCACTAGCCAGCCACATATTGCTAGAAGAGATCGGTGCCAAATACGAGTCTCATCGGATCGACTTTTCTCAGAATGAGCAACAGGGTGAAGCCTACTTAAAGTTAAATCCCAAAGGCCGAGTACCAGCACTTGCTACGCAGCATGGCACTCTTACAGAAACACCCGCGATTTTAGTCTATTTAGCCGAAACACATGATCGGGGGGATCTCATCTTCAAAGCAGACCCCTATAACTTCGCTCGTGTACAATCCTTTAATAACTATCTCTGCGCCACTGTGCATGTTGCTCATGCGCACAAAGGTCGTGGCCACCGTTGGGCAAGTGAGCCCGGAGCCATCAAAGCAATGCAAGCCCATGTTCCCACGTCCATGTCATTATGCTTTGAGTATCTTGAAAATGAAGGAGTTACAGGTCCCTTCGTAATGGGTGAGACGTACTCCGTCGCAGACCCTTACCTTTATACAATTTGTCGCTGGGCTCCTGCGGACGGAGTGGATATTAGCAAACTGCCAAAAATAAAAGCGCATATGGAAATGATGGCCAAGCGAGACTCGACACTTCGCGCGCTAAGAGCGGAAGGACTTCAGCCTTAAAGGAAAATTTTAATCTTACTCAGAAGACCTTTTTATAGTGATAGTAATTCTTGAGCTATCTCAAGTGAAATTGGAGCGTCCTCTAGCAATACTGATGTTGCCTCAGCCTCAAATTGCCCCCTTTCAAGAGTAAAGGGATCTGCTGAATTCAATCGCCGGTCAAGGACAAGGCGAGCAATCAAAAGTCTTCGAGCGTCTCCTCCAGAGGAACCTAGTACAGAACCCTCCGCCGCCATCAAAGCTGCAGTATGCGCATTATACAAACCTGCCGCAGCTCGCCGACAGTGGTGCTCATTTGCTGGATCACTCGCAACTGACCGTGCGAATTCGATTGCTCGATCTAATGTTTGTAAAAGTCTTGATTTGAATTGGCCCGGACATCCTCCAGCCGCATCCAACCACTGAATAACATCTTCACGAAGGGCCTGCTCAGCATGCTCTTTACCCACTGCACGCATGACAACATCAATTGCATTCATATTTGTCGTACCTTCCCAAAGAAGGCCGATCTGCGCATCACGTATCAGCCGGGCATTCACCCATTCCTCTATGTATCCGAGACCCCCACGTG
The DNA here is from genome assembly GCA_008081395.1 of Rhodospirillales bacterium. Lineage (GTDB taxonomy): Bacteria > Pseudomonadota > Alphaproteobacteria > Bin95 > Bin95 > VMCJ01. The sequence goes on from VMCJ01000021.1 coordinate 12,244, forward strand.
TTTCCATTGATGCTGTGGCAACTGGTACATTATCTCGGCAAGCCATCATCTTTAGCAGAGGAGTGGCGATACGAAGGGCTTTGGTTCCTGCTTCGTCATCATTGTTCGCTCGTCGCATGGCGGATGCAGCGTAGAAAAATGCTGTCAGGGCTTGCTCGGTTGGAATCAGGATATCAAGTAACTGTTCACGCATTAAAGGCTTGCAAACTACTGGCTCACCAAATTGTCTTCGGAAGCGAGCAGCTGCAAGGGCCTCATTTAAGCACCGACGCATCATACCCGCAGCGCGCACACCGTGAGAAAGTCGAGATAGGTTTACCTGGCGAAGCATTTGTTTAATGCCATTCTCGACATCGCCGACAGCATACGCCAACGCACCATCAAAAATTATTTCGCCCGATGCCATCGACTTGGTCCCAAGTTTATCTTTGAGACGAACTATTCTGTAACTGTTGCGACTGCCATCCTCTAGGCGCCGCGGCATTGCAAATAAGCCCAAACCTTTTGTGCCGGCAGGTGCTCCCTGCACGCGCGCTAAAAGCAACGCTACATCGGCATCGGCATGGGAACAAAACCACTTCTCCCCATACAAGCGCCAATGCTCTCCATCTGGTACCGCCATCAAAGTTGCTTCGCCAACATCCGAACCTGCCGCTTTTTCAGTCATGAATTGCGTGCCAGTTAGACGTTTATCAAAATCAAGTGAGGTCAAACCCTCCCAGAACATTTCTTTTAACTTAGGGTTGTCATTCCATTCGAAGTGGTAAGCCGATGTTTCAGATACAGAAAGAGGACAAAGGAGGCCAAATTCTGACTGAGAGAACATGTACTGAAACGCATATTTCACTGGAGGCGATGTTATCTCGGGCCAACCAAGGGCTCCTGGACGATGAGCCATTGCTGCCATCTGAAAGTCGCCCCAGCAAATCTTTTCCATCTCTCTGTATGCAGGGTGGTATTCAATCCAATCGATATCTCGCCCAAAACGATCTCTTGGATGAAGCACAGGACCATTTTTATCAGCAACCATGGCAAGCTGATTTAGCTGACCACCAGCCACCTCACCCATTCTCTCAAAGTGCGGACTGAAATGATCCAGTTCTGCTTGGGTTAAATAAAGGGGCAGTAAACTTTGAAACTGGTGATCAATATCAAAAAAATTTAAGCCCGCACAATCAGGGGGAATTCTGTCACTATCTGACTGCCCTGGACGAATAGCAGAACGGAATGCAAGGCTACTCGAGGAGGTATCTGGGCTCATAATTTCTAGCTCTCAAGTTAAGCAAAATTTATAAAAATCTTAATCAACCTCGTCACTATACGAAATCAAGCAGATGTCACGCTACCACGCTCAACAACATACATCCGGTCCAACAACTCCGCACAGTGTGCCGTATTAGACTCCGCGATAAGTATAGTTACGCCCTCTGCCTTTAAATTAGAGAGAATTTCAGACATTCTCTTTGCTAGAGCCGGGGCAATTCCTTCCGAAGGCTCGTCCAAAAGCAGCATACGCTTGCCAACAAGAAGAGCGCGGGCAAGAGCAGCTAGTTTCTGCTGACCTCCAGAAAGACTAGTAGCCGGGCGATTACGAAACTCTCTGGCCTCCGGGATAAGTGAGTAAACCCACGCAAGCCTTGCTTCCCAGTCCTCAATTCCTACCGCCCAAACCGGGATCATGATATTCTCCTCCACCGTCAATGAAGGCACCAATTTGCGATCCTCTGGCATGTAGCCAAACCCAAGGCCAGCGCGTTTTTGTGAAGGCAAGACGGTTAAATCAACATTATCAAATTTCATTTGTCCTGAAACTGCGTTTAGCAATCCCATTAAAGAACGAAGAAAAGTCGTTTTGCCTGCCCCATTTCGCCCAATGAGACCAACCATTTCGCCGGCTTCAATACGTAGAGAAGCATCCTGCAGAATGCGGATTGGTCCGATATCCACGTTTAGTGTTTTAACTTCAAGCATGAATAGCGTCTTCGCTAGCATTCATGTTGGGCGCATGCTCACCACCAATCACGTATTCAATAACTTGCGGATTTATAAGAGCTTCTGCTGGGGGAGCATCACATATAATTTCACCTTGGTAGAACGCTAGAACTCGATCTACGTAACGCTCGACGATCTCCATATCGTGTTCGACAAATAAAACGGTCGCTCCCTGCTCTCTAAGGGCCTGGATCACAATGTCCATTATTCCAAACTTTTCCTCAACCGAAACTCCTGAGGTTGGCTCATCCAGAAGGAGGATTTTGGGATTGGAAACTACCGCCATGGCAATATCCAGGAGTTTTCGCACCCCCTGGGAAAGGGTGCTGGCGACTTGGTCTCTATGACCAGTAATATTGTAGAGCTCCATCAACTTTTCACACTCAATCAGTAAATCAGGTGCTCTGGGAGACTGCAGCATCGCACGACCCGCTTGCTTACAGATTGAAAGCGCTGTCAGAAGGTTCTCTTCAACAGTCATGCTCATAAAGACCTGAGATACCTGAAATGAGCGGCAAACGCCCACATGGGTCGCATTCCTTGGCTCAATGCCTGTAATATCTTTGCCCTGAAATTCAATTTTACCGCTTGTGGGCTTTAGATAGCCCGTAATCATATTCACAAAAACAGTCTTACCTGCGCCGTTAGCTCCAATGATTCCAATGATTTCTCCGTCTGCCGCCTCTACATTGAGGTTGTTGGCAGCCATTATGCCGGAAAAAGATTTACAGAGATCAGTGACCCTTAAAGCCGGCACTGCAGTCATGATGAAACTCCTCTTCGCTTCCAAATTCGCTCTAACAAGGACCAGAGTCCCATCGGAAGGAAGAAAATGATGCCAAGTAAAGTGGCACCCACTATGAGTTGCCAAGCTTCAGGTGCGAGTTCAAAGGCGTAGGTTCTTAAAAATTCAAACGCAACACCACCAAGAAAAGGTGCGATAACGCTTCCTGGTCCAGCCATCACAGTGATGAAGACCAACTCACCCGAAACCGGCCAATTCACCATTGAATCCGGATCTACTTGACCGAGCGCCATAGCAAGTAACGCACCAGAAGCTCCCGCCAATCCAGCAGACATAATATATTTTAGATGAATTGCTCGAGCGACTGAGAAGCCAAGGTATTCAACGCGAAGCTCGTTATCCCTGATAGCAGTCGTCAGGGTTCCAAGGGCAGTTTTTAGATAACATTGAACAAGAATAGCACCTACCGCACAGACAAAAACAATTGCAGCAAATAGGGCATATTTGTTCTCGGGGGTCCATCCCAGGATAGTAGTTTGAGATACCGAAAATCCATCAGTTGACCCTAAGCTCTCGACCTTAACAAGGATACCGTACAGAACCATAGAAAATGCCAGATTAAGCATCGCAAAGAAGATTCCGCGATATTTTCTTAGAATAAAGCCTAGGAAAAAACCCACAAATGCGGAGGCACCAACCGCGAGGAATAACCTAAGAAAAATATCCGAAATTCCAAAATTACGATCAACCAAACCCACCACATAGGCGCCAATGCCAAAGTAAAGAGCATGGCCAAATGAAATTAGTCCCGTTCTCCAAAGTACCATAAGACCCAGGACTGCAAGACCTCGCGCCAAACCAAACATAATGTTGTTTTGGACCCAGGCCTCCATAAAGTAGCCCGCGACAGCGAGCACGAAAAATCCGAGCACTGCCCATCGAATTGTGGCATCGTTTTTTAATATTTGGTTCATTAGTTAGGTTCCTAAATTGTCCGAGCCTTAGGAGGCGCAAAAAGCCCTTCAGGACGAACGATTAAGACACCTGCCATTACGGCAAAAACAACAAAAAGCTCCAACTCAGGAAATTGATGGACGGCAACAGCTCGTAAAACGCCAACCAGAATTGAGCCAATTAATGCTCCAGGGATTGAACCCATACCTCCGATTACAACAACAGCGAAGCTAAGAACAATGACATCAATGCCAAACCCCGGTGCCACTGATGTAGTTGGTGCCACATAAGCTCCACCAAGCGCGCCAAGTGCAGCCCCAATGATAAATACTATGAGGTAAACAGCGGAGACATTAATACCCATAGCCTGACTTATTTCTCGATCATAAATCACGACAGCTATTAATTTGCCCCATTTTGTCTTGGTTAGAACCCACCAACAGCTAACCGCTACCACGAGAGCCAGAGCAAAAAGTGTCAGAGAGTATACATCGCGAAACACTCCGCCAATTACAACGTTTCCAAGCACAGCCATTGGTTGATAGGCAAAATAAGGATCAACTCCAAAAACTAAGAGTATGGCGTCCTCCAAACAGAGAAACACACCAAAAGTTGCAAGTGCAATTAAAACCTCGTCCTGGGCATACATTCGACTAAGAACCAATCGTTCTAAAATGGTACCTAGGACCAATCCAACAATGATGGAGGACGCAAAAATCAAAAGGAAACCGATCCAGTCGGGATAACCTAACTCTCCCGCTTGGGTTATCGAAAACGCTGCCGCATAGGCCCCCCAAGCGTAAAATGCCCCATGAGCAACATTCAGGATCTTAAGAACCCCAAAGACAATAGTGAGGCCTACTGAGACAATAAACAGGAATGAGGCATAGTTCAGTCCGTCTAAAAGGATAGTCACGACCTGAGCCAACATGGTCGAGCGCCTCCTATCACAAAGGTAAGCAATATTTGAGTGGCAAGCCGAGGTAATTTTTGGGTATCCTCGGCCAACCTCCTAATTGTGATACACTACCCTAGTTGCACTTTGCACCAGGCATTCCTGCGTTGAGCCAATCCTCCGAGAGGATCCCTTCAGGAGGATTTATACATTCAGCACCATAAAATCTAACTTTCTCAACCCCTGGCTCGCCCTTTTTGGCATCCCACTTCGTTAGACCATAACCTACCGGATGTATTGCCTGTCGACCTTTAGCAAGAGCCATTGAGACTTCCCCATCGAAGCTCTGGAAGCTAATACCCTTCAATGATTGCATAACTTCATCTTGGCTTGGAAATCCGCCAGCTGCTTGAGCTGCTTTGTCCATTCCTAGCTTGTAATAAAGGATTGCTTTTGCATATTGATAAGAGGGGGCAAGCGGATAAACGCCATACTTGGTTTTGTACTCACGAACGAACCATGCATTGAGAGGATCACTGAGATCATTGCGCACTAGCAAGCCATACTTGCCTCGCGTGCCTATTACGACGCCATCGGGAATTTTTTTACCCAAACTATCTACGGCAGACGCACCGGTCACTGAGACTAACTTCTTTTGCTGAAAGAAGCCTCGGACCATTCCTTGGAGCATAAATGCTTCAATATCACCATCCCAAAACGAAGTATGCACCACTGCCGACTTGTCCAGAAGCATGGTTGAAATTTCAGCTGAGTATTGACCAGAGAACAGCTTAGGAAACTGTGGTTTACTTGAAGCCTTGCTTGTTGGATCAAGCTTCTGCATCGCTAGGCTATAAAATTTCCAGCTATCCTGACCCCAAGCATAATTTTGATTTATTCCAGTGTAAGTCTTAAGTTCCGGGAACATCTCGATCATATAACGAGCTGCAGCAATAGAATCACCAACAGCGTTTCCTTGGGTCCTGAATACATGGGAACGATCTTTTTCCTCGAAGAGACGCGGAGTGCCACAAACTGACATTATGGTCAGCTTCTGTAACTCATCGGCTATTGGTGCAATTGCCATACATGACCCAGACGATATGTACCCAATAACGGCATCAACCTTTTGCTTCTCAACCAGATTTCGATACTCTGCTACCTGCTTGGCACCACCTCCAGATTCATCAATAAAAAGAGGCTCTAACGTGGCCCCACCAAAACCTTTTGAATTGTGAGGAGCAGGCAACGTACCAGCATTGATTGCGTCAATGACCAATTCAGCACCATTTTTTCCAGGCACTCCAAATGGCCCAGCTGCAGGCCCACTTAAAAAAGTTACAACCCCCACCTTGATAGTATCTTTTGCAGATGCAGACCCTGTCGTCACAGCAGCAAGCAGAAGGCAACTTGCCAACGCTGCAAGACGAGGTTTAGCTCGCTTCAGTATATTCACCATGTTCTTGTACCTTTTGCTAAAATTTGAAGACGCTCCAACGTCCAAAGGTTTTTTGTGATTATCGTTACTAGTAGCCCAAAGCTATTCCATCTTTACGAGGATCTGATCCACCGACGAGAGTGCCATTCTTGTGATCGATGAAGATAGCCTGTCCACCACCATGTGGCATTCCAATATTTGTTATTTTATGACCACGGCTGGCCAATATCTCTGCCGCAACCTTGCTAATGCCGCGCTCCACCTCAACGTTACCCTCGAACGCGAATATCCTAGGCAGATCCATCGCTTCTTGCGGGTCTAGACCAAAGTCAAACATGGAGGAAAGTGTCCATGCATGCCCTACGGGTTGGAAATGCCCACCCATGACCCCGAATGGCATTACAGGTCGCGAGTCTTTGGCTACCATTCCAGGAATAATGGTATGCATGGGCCGCTTCTTCGGCTCAATTTGGTTTGGGTGCCCATCTTCGAGGGTAAAGCCAAAACCTCGATTTTGGAGAATAACACCCGACTTAGCTGCAACAATACCGCTACCAAACCCCTTAAAGAGACTATTGATAAACGAACAAGCGTTACCGTCAGCATCAACAACGGAGATGTAAACAGTGTTGCCTTGCGGAGGCATGCCAGCCGGCGGCAAATCAGAGGCCGCATGCATATCATCAATAGAAGTTACAAGCTTAGCGGCGTAGTCCTTCGAAAGAAGAATATCTAATGGAACATCAGAAAATGCTGGGTCAGCAATGAAAGCATTTCGGTCACGGTATGCGAGCTTTGTTGCCTCTATAAGATGATGAAGCCTTGTTACATCAAGTGGCGCTCCAGCTATTGGCAATGCTTCCAACATATTGATTAAGAGTAGAGCAATTGCCCCAACACCATTGGGTGGCAATTCAAAAACATCATATCCACGGAAGGTCGAATGTATTGGATTTACATACTCCCCGGAGTGTTCTGAAAAATCAGATAGATCGTGCAATCCACCCTTAGTGTTTAACGTGGCGATAATATCTTCCGCTACTGCACCCTCATAGAAAGCACTTCGACCTTTCTCAGCGATCGCTCTCAAAGTGGCCGCAAGAGCAGGTTGCCTGAAGTTTTCACCTACGGTTGGAAGCTTACCCGCGGAATTGAAGTATACTTCCCGCGCGCCCGTATCCTTAGAGAGCTTTCCATACCCATTTGCAAAGTCGACGGCTGTGCGCTCATGGACAGCAAAACCCTCTTGTGCATAACGAATTGCAGGCTGAAGAATTCGATCTAAACCCAGACGCCCGTGATCTCGAGATAGTGTTTCCCAAGCATCTATAGCACCAGGGACTGTAACGACATGAGCACTAGTGGGATCTAATTCCCTGATACCCTGATCTTTAAAGAATTCGATATTTGCTTTGGCTGGTGCGCGACCTGAACCATTGAAGCCTATTGGAACTGCGGCATTAGAGGGTTGATAAAGACAAAAGCAATCACCTCCAATTCCTGTTGAACCAGGCTCGGTTACACACTGGACCGCACAAGCGGCAATTGCAGCGTCCAAAGCATTTCCACCTGCCATGAGGATTTCAATTGCAGCCAGCGTAGACGATGGCTGACTAGTAGATGCCATGGCATTTCCCGAACGGGCGGCTGACCTGCCAGGCATGTGAAGATCACGCATTTACAAATCCTCAATCAGTGAGTGAATGGAGCTTAAGTCTCATTAAACAACAAGACGTAACTTCTAACCTGCAGCAGATTTTTTTTAAACAAGCCGTTTTTTGGAACGCAATCCTAAATTTAACAAGACATTCTGAATGACTAGTCATTGAAGCTAGTGAATGATTTTGATTGCATTGTTGGATGTTGGGCAGGGCAAAGTTTCCGTTCGTTCAAAATTGAGATCGTCCCAATTCTTTTGTCAAGAAGGTTTGAATTGAAGCTTTGCCAGGCGAGCATAAAGACCATCAGAGGCCATTAGGCTTTCATGTGTGCCTTCCGAAACAATTTGACCTTGATCAAGAACCAATATTCGATCTGCATTCTGCACGGTTGCGAGACGATGTGCGATAACGAGGGTAGTTCTATTTTTTTGTAATCGCTCCAAGGCAACCTGGACACGTCCTTCGCTCTCAGAATCAAGAGCGCTGGTTGCTTCGTCAAGTAATAGAATTGGAGGATCACGCAAAATTGCACGAGCAATTGCAAGTCTCTGACGCTGCCCTCCGGATAACCTTACCCCTTTTTGCCCTAGATCTGACTGAAACCCTTCAGGCATTGCCTCAATAAATTCCAATGCCGCCGCTGCCTCAGCTGCCGCACGAACTTCAAGATCGGAGGCGTCTGGTCTTCCGAAGCGAATGTTCTCGGCAACAGTCGTTGAGAAAATAGCCGGCTCTTGAGGCACAAAGCCAAAATTGCCTCTAAGTGCAGGTGGATCCATTGCGGAAGTTTCGATCCCATCTAGCATGATTTTGCCAGTCTGCGGATCATAAAAGCGGAGTAAGAGCTGGAAAATTGTAGTCTTTCCTGCTCCTGATGGACCAACTAATGCTACGGTCTCTCCTGATTGGATTGTAAAAGAGATTTTATGGAGCGCTGGTGTTTCAGGTCGGGCCGGATAATTAAACGAAACATCCTCAAAACTAATATCACCTTTAGATGGTTTTGATGGATTAACGGGGTTGTCGGGTGATTTGATCATCGGCTCTTCAACCAATAATCCTAATAATCGCTCTGTAGCTCCCGCAGCTCTCTGAAGGTCACCCCAAACCTCACTTAAAGCACCAACTCCTCCAGCCGTAACCACAGCGTAAAACACAAAAGCTGATAGCTCACCGCCTGTCATCTCACCCGACAAAACCATCCGACCGCCTAACCATAGGACAAAACCGACAGCTCCAAATACTAGTAAAATCACAGTGGCGGTTAGCCATGCTCGAGCTCTAATTCTCCGCACGGCACCAGAAAATGCATGTTCAAGCCTTGAAGAGAAACGTCCTAAATCTGCTTGCTCCTGGGCGAAAGCTTGAACAATACGGATCGCATTGACACTCTCTTCAACATGCTCAGATACTGCGGCAATACGGTCTTGATTTTCACGACTTAAGCGCCTGACTTTACGTCCAAATATTATTATGGGAGCGACAACAACTGGGATAGCTACCGCCGTCGCGCCTGTTAATGATGGACTTGCGATAGACATCAAAATCAAGCCGCCAATTACAAGCAGAAAATTTCGTGCAGCAATGGAGGCAGCAGAACCAATGACTGTCTGAATTACTTCGGCATCAGCTGTCAAACGTGATAGGACTTCACCTGTGGGCCTCGTCTCAAAGAATGCCGGACTAAATTGAAGTACTCTTGCGTAAACGGCACGGCGCAGGTCAGCAACAACGCGTTCGCCAATCCATGTCACGAGAAAATATCTACCAAACGTACCTAACGCGAGCAGTACGATCATAACCGCAAGCCATAATAGCGCAGAATTCAGTACACTTGGATCATTAGCTGAAAAGCCAAAATCAATGAGCTTTCGCAGCCCCATGCCGATAGTCAGAACGGCGCCAGCGGCAAGAAATAATGCCAATAAGGCTGCAAAAATCCTAGCTTTATATGGCTTAAGAAATGGCCCCAACATTAGAAGTGGCTTCAAGTCACTTCTTCGTCTCACAGGCGCTTTATTGGTCACTGAGCAAGAGCCCTTTCTAAACAGACATTACTCCGTTCGCGTAGCGCAGCCGATACACCCGGGTCAACCGGTACGGCAGTCGCAGGACTATTTAATGATCCCAACGAGCCTCATGAGCATTTAAAGGAGAAGCCGGCAAATCCCACCTTGGTGGAGTATCGGAGAGTTCCGTCGCCATTGGGACTCTGCGGACCTGACCATAAGGGCCATTTTCTTCTATCATATGCGCCGCAACGCTTGATTTCGATGGGGCCTTCGCATTAATGGCGTCAATCTCTCCTAAGTCTTCAAGCCATCTTCCGGTCCAAGCTAGCGCTGTACGGACGCGCCAAGCACCCCCTTCTTCCCGTTGACGCTTTAAAGCACTCATCGCGGCAGCCGCCATTAAGTACCCACATCCATGATCGAGAGCCTGAGCTGGCAGAGACTTTGGTGCCCCATCTACAAGACCAGCCGCTCGACCTCCTGCTTCGGCAATACCGGAGACCGTTTGCACTATAGAGTCAAACCCGCGCCTAGATGCCCAAGGCCCCTCATAGCCAAAAGCACAAAGGGTTACAGACACGATAGAAGGATTAATTTCTTTCACTGCGTTGGGCCCAAGACCCGCTTTATCGAGCGATCCAGGCCTATACCCTTGAACCACGATATCGGCCTCGCCAACCAGTTTTTCAAATACCTTCCGACCTTCAGCCGTCTTAACATCTAGCATGGCATTTCGCTTACCTGCTCCACCATCAAGGACAAGTGGACCACGATCCGGATATCTAGGTGGGGTTATCCTCAGCACGTCAGCACCAAATGCTGCGAGCGTGCGACCGCAAACTGGTCCAGCTATCACTCGTGTCATATCAAGCACGCGGATACCTGACAGCGGTCTAGTAGGGGAACTTTTCCATGGCTTAGGATCTGCCTCGCCAAAACGTTCGATCTCCGTTAAGCGCGCACCCTCTAGAGCACGCCCTTGGGGGGTCCCCCTCCATTCAGATTTTGATCGCATCATTCCACCGGGAAGACCGTGATCAATCATGACTTGCTCAACCTCAAGACCAGTCATTTTGTTTAAAACTGACTGCATCCCAGCTCGAGAAATAGGGGCTCGAAACGCAGCGGTTGTAGCTGCCATATGATGGGTGTAATTGCAGTGGAGTTGGACCCATCGCCCATCGCCGCATCTATAATGCCCGGAAATATCATCCCAAATGTATTCGGGCTCGACTCCCACTACATGAACGTGACGTTCCGAATTAAAACCAATGGAAGCAGCCTCACGGTTTACAGAGATTGTTTGGTTACGTCCGGTTCGCGCTCGCCATACTTCAGCTGCAGCAAGTCCCGCAGCTCCCTCAGTAACTTGAGCGCAGAGGCCAACTTTGAAGGCAGAGGGCAAACCGGGTCCTTCTCCGGAGAAACTTATACTTGACGTAGCTTCTGAGCATCCAAGCTCCGCCCAAACATCAGCAAAGACCTTCGATGTTTCACTAACCATTGCCTATACCGCTCCGGCTGCTCGGGAAACTTCTTCCATCTTTTCCAATGTAGTAGTGGTTGAAATAATGTTTGGATCCATCTTTATGTTGATTACCGCAGGCCTTCCCGAAGCCAAAGCTCGGTCAAGAGCAGGTCCAAATTCGGCTGTTTTTTCAACTGTTTCTCCATGACAGCCATAAGCCTCAACCAACTTATGGAAATCAGGATTCTTAAGCTCAATTGCTATTGCACGACCTGGATGACGCTTTGCTTGGTGTGCACGAATGGTGCCATACATCCCGTTATTGAAAAGAAAAATCACTGGATTGCCGCCGTATTGGGCTGCGGTGGCTAATTCTTGACTGGTCATCATGAAACCGCCATCTCCAACGAAACCAAAAACCTTACGATTGGGAAATGCTAAGGCTGCTCCAACAGCGGCTGGCACTGCATAGCCCATCGCCCCACTGGTAGGAGCCGCAAATGTATGTAGTTGTTGGAATTGCATATAACGCATAGCCCAACCAGAAAAATTACCCGCATCAACAGTTACGATTGAGTCAGCATCAGCCCTTTTACGGATTTCTGCCATGCACGTTGCAAGGTCAAGATCTCCATCCGCGGCAACTGGAGTTGCCCATTTTTCAAAATCAGCTCTAGCTGTTGCTCGCCAATCAGCCCATGGGACCTGACTACTTTTGAGTGCTTTTGCTGCTGCAGCGAAGGAGGACATGCCAGACTGAATGCCAAGGTCAGGTTGATAAACACTTCCTATTTCTTCGGCAGATGCATGGATATGTATAAACTTCTTTGACGGCTTAGGACTGTCCATCATGGAATAGCCCTGGGTAGTAATTTCACCAAGCCGTGCACCAATCACTAAAAGCAAATCAGCATCTTTCACCATTTGGAGAAGCTTTGGAGCAGGTGCAGTTGAAAGGTCTCCAACAAAGCGATCACCAAAATGGTTAATGATATCCAGGCGGCGAAATGAGCAAGCCACTGGAAGGTCCCAAGTTTTAGCAAAACTTTGGATATCGTTAGCTGCCTGCTGACTCCATCCACCACCACCAACAACCATTAAAGGCCGCTCTGCGTTCTTTAACATTTCAGCCATAGATTGCATGTCTTCTGTGCTCGGCGCAGCACGGGTGTACCGATAAGGAGCTGCATCAGCCACACTTGAAAAATCACGGAGCATGTCTTCTGGTAACGCCAATGCAACCGGACCAGGCCTGCCTGACATGGCGACAGAAAAAGCACGAGCAATATATTCCGGGACTCGCTCCACATCCTCAATCTGCGCGGTCCACTTTGTGACCTGACCAAGCATTCTCCTATAGTCAATTTCTTGAAAAGCTTCGCGATCAAACTGATCTCGCGCCACCTGACCAATAAGCATTATGAGTGGGGTAGAATCTTGGTAAGCAGTGTGAAGTCCAATAACTCCATGACAGGCACCTGGTCCCCGGGTAACCATCACAACACCCGGCTTACCAGTTAATTTGCCATAGGCTTCAGCAGCATTGGCAGCACCTGTCTCATTTCTACAAGTGTAAAGCTTGAAATCTTTATGATCATAAAGCGCGTCCAAAAGCTCCAGATAACTCTCACCTGCCACGCAAAATGCAGTGTCACAGCCATGAATACGAAGCTGATCCGCTAAGACCTGGCCACCGTTTCGCATATTAGTATTAGCCTTAGTTGAGTCGGACATGAAAACGCTCCTGATTACTAATTTGTTCTTTTGCAGAAGACCCTTCAGAGCTCTCGGTGTCAATTGCGCTTGTAGTTAATTCAGTTCTGCCTATATTCCCGGAAAATTTCCCTAACCTAGCCCGCACGATTTTCGCGCTTGGCACGCCCAAGGACGCTTCTCGCGATGGATATTCGCAACATTGCAATAATTGCCCATGTCGATCATGGAAAAACAACTCTAGTAGATTGTCTGTTAAAACAATCAGGAGCCTTTCGTGAAAATCAGCGCGTGATGGAACGCGCGATGGACTCCAACGACCTAGAACAGGAACGCGGGATTACAATCTTGGCAAAGTGTACATCCGTGGAATGGAAGGATGTGCGTATAAATATTGTCGACACCCCCGGACACGCAGACTTCGGTGGCGAGGTTGAACGGATCTTAGGAATGGTAGATGGAGTCTGTCTTTTAGTAGATGCTGCTGAAGGTCCGATGCCTCAGACAAAATTCGTACTTTCGAAGGCATTAGCTCTTGGTCTTAAGCCAATTGTAGTCGTTAACAAAGTCGATAAGCCAGAACAACGAGCCTACGAGGTCCAGGATGAAACTTTTGATCTCTTTGGCGTACTCGGCGCCAATGAAGATCAGCTCGACTTTCCATGTGTTTTCGCCTCTGCCAAAGCTGGCTGGGCTAGCTTAGATCCTGAACAAACCGGCGAAGATATGGCCCCTTTGTTTGACTTGATTGTTCAACACACACCTGAGCCAGAAGTATCTGTAAACACGCCTTTCAGAATGCTTGCTACTACATTAGAGAGTAATCCCTATCTTGGACGTATACTGACAGGCCGAATTGAAAGTGGCTCTATTAAGGCGAACGCACCAGTTCACGCACTTAACCGAGATGGTGAGCGCATTGAAGCTGGTCGCGTAACCAAAATTTTAGCTTTTCGCGGGCTGGAGAGACAACCGATCGAAGAAGCTTTTGCCGGAGATATCGTTGCACTAGCTGGCTTAGCCGAGGCTACCGTCGCTGATACTGTTGCGAGCCCTGATGTCACAGAACCTTTACCAGCCCAACCTATTGACCCTTCAACACTAGCTATGACGTTTTCTATTAATGACAGTCCTTTGGCAGGTCAGGATGGCGACAAGGTAACATCAAGACAAATACGTGATCGACTAATGCGCGAAGCAGAAGGAAATGTTGCGATCCGCGTAACTGATACTTCGGATAAGGACGCGTTTGAGGTTTCGGGCCGGGGAGAACTGCAATTAGCTGTCCTGATAGAGCAAATGCGACGTGAAGGTTATGAACTTTCAGTGAGCCGTCCGCGCGTCCTCTTCCGTAACAATCCAGAAACTGGGAAACGCGAAGAGCCTATGGAAGAGGTCTTTGTTGACGTTGATGAAGAATATGGTGGTTCAGTAGTTTCATCGATCTCTGAACGAAAAGGTGAATTGCAGGAGTTGCGTCCCTCGGGAGGTGGAAAGCAGAGACTCGTTTTTCTTGCGCCTGCTCGCGGTTTGATTGGGTACCACGGTCAATTTCTCACTGAAACGCGCGGAACTGGAATTATGAACCGCGTCTTTCACTCTTATGGCCCGTATAAGGGCACCATAGCAGCGAGGAGAACTGGGGTTCTCATTTCTATGGAGAATGGAAAAGCCTCTCCATATGCTCTCTTCAATCTTGAAGAACGCGGTTATTTGTTCATTCCAGCAGGGGTACCTGTGTATCAAGGAATGATCATTGGGGAGAATGCCAAACCGTCAGATCTAGAAGTAAACCCGCTCAAAGCGAAACAGCTAACGAACTTTAGGGCTGCGGGCAAAGACGATGCTGTTACGTTAACTACTCCAATTGACATGACCTTAGAAAAGGCCCTCGCCTATATTGCTGAAGATGAGCTCGTAGAGGTGACACCAAAAGTCATTCGGTTACGCAAACGGTTTCTCGACCCTCATGAGAGAAAACGCGAGGCCCGAAAAGCTGCGGCGGTAGAAGCTGCAGAATAACTATTCTGCAGCCATTAACCCATCTTCAATATCTCTATGGGTCCTTGCATTAGGACGCTCCTGGGGAGGCCCATATCCTCCCCCGGCTGCAGTTTGAACAATCAGTCGATCACCTTTGCGAAGAGAAAATTGGCATTTGGAAGGAAGATCGATTGTCTCCTCTCCTCGAATTACTTGGTTCTGTGCCGTAGAGCCTGAATGACCGCCAAATATTCCATCTGCGGCAATTTTAAATCGATCACCATAAGTGGCAAACGTGACCCCATCCTCGAGTATTTCGTAAACCTTTCGGAAAGCCAGCCCACCGCGCATGCGGCCACGACCAGCAGAATCCTTTATAAAGCTATAATCAATACATCTAAAAAATTGGTGATCCATGTCTGTTGCTTCAACAGGAATGTTGGCGCAATTTGATAAAGGGCTATCCGCGCCGTCTATCCCATCATTTCTAGGCCCTGCTCCATATCCGCCCCCAAAGATCTCTAAATAAATGTCATAACCATCTGGCCCTAACCAGGACAAACAGCACGCTGTTGTAGTGTCAGTACCTGTTGCAATAACGCTCTCCGGAGTAGCTTTTGAAAGTGCCTTCATCACAGCATCAAATGCTCTGTAACTAGGTAAAAGGCGTGCCCGAACTGGTGCTGGGTAGCGAGGATTTAAGATAGACCCCTCTGGAGCTTTTACTGATATTGCTCGCGAACAACCGTCGTTAAATGGAATGTCAGGATCAGTCAAAACAGATTTTACAGCTGCCACTGCGGCGGAGACCGTTGAGGCAAACGGATTATTCATATTGGAATTGACTTGATCGCTTGTACCAGAAAAATCGATAGCCATAGTGTCACCTGCGATGGTTACACTTGCTTTCACTTTGATGGGCCCTGACCCCTGACCATCATCATCAATTGCATCTTCACCTTTAAATATTCCATCCGGCGCAGCTCGAAGAGCGTTACGTATCCGACGTTCAGAGTAGTCGAGCATCTCACTCATTGCTGCAGCGAGCTTAGATGATCCATATTTGTTAGCGAGCGCGATTAATCTCTCAGCACCTACTGCATTGGCGGCAAATTGAGCATCTATGTCGCCAAGGGTTGCATCAGGCATACGCACATTGGCTCGAACGAAAGTTTCCCATGGGCCACGAACCCAATCCCGGTCCCTATTTAGTTTAAGGGCAGGAAATATAAGACCCTCTGAATGGATGTCGGTCGCATTAGGATTAAGACCAGGCGCTCCTCCCCCAAGATCTATATGATGAACGACAGTCGCTGAAAAACCAATTCGCTGCTTTTGGAAAAATATTGGACTGAAAAGGAAAATATCCTGGATATGCTGTCCACCAAGATAAGCGTCGTTAGTGATGAAAAAATCACCCTCTTCTAAAGAGTCTAATTCATGACGTTCTGAGCAGTATCGAAAAGTGTGCGTTATGGATCCCAATTGCATCGGTATAAGTTCTGCTTGTGCTACGACGCTTCCATCTGATGTCATCAAAGCAGCAGAGCAATCCTCAGCCTCCCGCACTATGGGAGAATGAGCAGATCGTATTAACTTTGCACCCATTTCTTGGGCGGCTGCGACAAGCGATTGCGCAATCACAGCTTGTTCGAGCGGGTCAAGAGCCATGAATCAAACTTCCTTTTGAATAAGGATGTTACCGGATGGATCAAGACGAGTTGACCATCCAACAGGGATAAAGACTGTCGCAAAACCATCATCGATCAGTATTGGGCCATGAATCACTTTTTCTTTCAAAGCCGCTCGAGAAACTAACAACGCCTTATGTGTTTTTCCACGTTCAAAAAGTTCAATTTCAGTTTCAACTGCCTCATCAAAATTCAGAGATGTTTCAGGAAATGCTGGTGGTGCCAATGAGCCTCCAGCCCTGTAGGCAACAATTTCAATTGCTTCCCCCTTGGGTTTAGCAAAGGAATACAACTGCTCATGGGCCTTTCTGAATAGATTTTCCAAATCTTCATGAGAGAGATTAGGTAAGTCGGACTCAGAAATGCTTACCGGCGCTTCAAACGCTTGGCCTCGATAACGCATATCCAACAGGTAAGAAAAAGTATCTGGTTGTTGTATCTTATGATCAGCAAAATGAGATTTGATTGAATCATTCAGTGCTGTGAAATGCTTTCGTACTATCTCTGGTGCGGCCGAGTTCAGTGGTTGCCTATCTGTAAGTGCGTCATACCTAGCATAGTCTGCAACAAGCAACCCAAGGGCCGATAATACCCCAGCAAAGGGAGGTATAATAACAGATGAAAGCCCAATCTCTTCGGCAACACGGACCGCGTGCATTGGTCCTGCACCACCAAATGCGACTAATGAGTAATCTCTGGGGTCCCGACCACGTTCAGTCGATATCCGCTGAATAGCACGCGCAATATTGGACTCCGCAAGCTGGATGGCCGCGTCTGCTATTTCTAAAATTGATTTACCAAATTGGTTGGCTAGAGATTCAAACGATCTGCGCGCTTTTTCAACGTCTAAATGCATATCCCCAGCCAGGAAGGCTTCAGCTTGCATAGTTCCACGCACGACATGAGCATCAGTGATAGTTGGAGCCATTCCACCTCTACCATAACATGCGGGACCAGGGTCAGCGCCAGCACTCTCAGGTCCCACCCGCAACATACCTCCATCGTCTATCCAAACGAGTGAACCACCACCCGCCCCAACAGTAGCCATGTCAATGACGGGGGTTTTGACGGGCAGACCGCCAATCTCAGTAACTGAAGCTAAAGAAGGTTGACCATCGGGAGCCAGGCAAACGTCCGTCGAAGTGCCTCCCACATCTAAAGTAATAAAGTTTTTGTGACCTGAACGTGCAGCTTGTCGAACTGCGCCCACCACCCCAGCAGCTGGACCGGAAAATAAGGCAGAAATTGCATTCTCTGCCATAGCGGCGGCCGGCATTCTTCCACCATTGGACTGCATCACCGAAAATGCCCCATCGAAGGCTTGTTCAGTGAGCGTAGCCTCAAAACGCTTAAGGTATCGACTAACTACTGGCTGAACATACGCTGAAAGAGTAGTTGTCGAGGCTCTTTCATATTCTCGAAATTCTTGTGCGACTTTATGAGATGGTGCCGTTGGCATTCCTGGAAACATCTCTTCTATAATTCGAACGAGGGACTCTTCATGTAAGGGATTTACGAAGCTATTAAGAAGACAAATCGCGACAGCATCAAATTCTCTCTCCCCAAGGACGGAAAGAATAGATTTGCGCGCATCTGTTTCATTCAGTGCGGTTACTATTTCCCCATTAGGGCCAAGTCGCTCTTCAACTTCTATCGTATCACGCCGACGAACAACGGGCTCAGGCTTTTCATAGTGAAGGTCATAGATCCTGCGTCGTTGGTGCCGCTGAAGAAGCAAAAGATCTCTGAATCCTTTGGTTACTATCAGCGCAACCCTTGCGCCCTTCCTTTCTAAGATAGCGTTCGTAGCCACGGTTGAGCCATGAGCCAGTTCACCAAGGCCTGCAATGTCAACGCCACCTTTGATTAACGCATTAAAAGCACCCTGATCAGGCGACTGCGGCGTAGAGGGTGCTTTTGCAACTGCAATGCGCCCGTTTTCCACGTATACAAGATCCGTAAAAGTTCCGCCTACCTCAACCCCCGCGCGCGAAAAACTGACCGTCAACATCGCCTCCTGACCAAAAATCAGCTGAAAGCTTAGTAAACCCACACGCCAAGGGATAGATCATAGAAATCAATTAATATTTGGACTTAAAAGCCTTTTCCCGAAGACTAAATCCATTTCTATTAGGAGATTTAGCCACATACTTGCTGGTCAACCCTGTTACAAGCCAATCAACATCAGATCAATCAATCGCTGTCACTGAAGATTAAACTACACACAGAATGCTGAGGTCTAAAAGTTCAGTCCTTTGGGCCATCAACTCGAATACCAAGCTCTCGAAGATGTCTTGCATCAGCCGCAGCCGGAGCACCCATCATCAGGTCTTGAGCTTGTTGATTCATAGGAAATGCAATCACTTCTCGAATGTTAGGTTCATCCGCCAGCAACATGACTATCCTGTCAATTCCTGGAGCTGAACCACCATGGGGCGGAGCACCCAACTTTAGCGCGTTGATCATTCCACCAAAGCGTTCATCAACTACTTCCGGTCCATACCCTGCGATCTCAAAAGCCTTGTACATAATCTCAGGTCTATGGTTCCGTATTGCCCCCGATGACAGTTCTACGCCATTGCACACGATGTCGTACTGGAAAGCTTTGATTGTGAGGGGATCTTGGCTCTCAAGGGCCTCCATTCCCCCCTGCGGCATAGAAAATGGGTTGTGAGAAAATTCGATCTTTTGCGTTTTTTCGTCAAACTCAAACATTGGAAAATCGACAACCCAACAGAACCGGAAGGCACCCTGCTCCACCAGGTCGAGTTCCTCACCAATTTTAATTCTTGAACTTCCGGCAAACGAAGCAGCATCAGCTGGCTTGTCACATATGAAAAACACAGCGTCGCCATCTTCTAGGTTGCATGCCGAGCGGATCATCTCAACACGTTCGGGACCCAAGTTATTGGCAATAGGTCCAGCTCCTTCTCCATCTCTAAAGAATATGTACCCGAGACCTGGTTTACCTTGCGATTGTGCCCATGAATTCATTCGGTCACAAAACGCTCGACTACCACCGCCGGGCCCTGGTACCGCGCGAACCACTGCGCCACTATCAATCAATCTTGCAAAAATCTTAAAACCTGAATCTCGGAAAGCCTCGGTTACATCTTTAATTTCGATCGGGTTTCGAAGATCCGGTTTGTCTGAACCATATTTGAGCATCGCTTCTTCGAATGGAATGCGTGGAAACGGTGCAGGTGTTACAGAGCGCCCTTCTGCAAATTCTTCAAAAACGCCATTCAAAACGGGTTCTATCGTTGCAAAGACGTCTTCTTGCGTGACAAAGCTCATTTCAAAATCAAGCTGGTAAAATTCACCCGGGGATCTGTCTGCGCGTGCATCTTCGTCCCTAAAACAAGGTGCAATTTGAAAATAGCGATCGAAGCCAGCAACCATTAAAAGTTGTTTGAATTGCTGAGGCGCCTGCGGCAATGCGTAAAATGATCCAGGATGCATTCGTGAGGGTACAAGAAAGTCACGGGCGCCCTCGGGGCTGGCAGCCGTCAGAATCGGTGTTTGGAATTCCCGAAAACCTTGCTCAATCATTCGTCGACGAATTGAAGAAATAACATCAGAACGTAAAGCTATGTTTCGTTGCATTTTCAAGCGACGAAGATCAAGGAAGCGATAACGCAATCTTGTTTCTTCCCCGTAGTCATCATCACTGTTGACTTGGAGGGGGAGATTTTCCACAGCAGACTCGATGTGTCCTTCGCGAACTCGCAACTCAATGCCCCCTGTGGGCATTGCATCGTTAATTGTATCGCTTGAACGGGTGACACACGTGCCTGTAAGCGTAATTACACTTTCAAGTCTTACATTCTCGGCTAGAGCAAATGCTTCCTCACTAACATCTCGATCGAAAACGCACTGCGTCAGACCATAATGATCTCTCAAGTCTATAAAAAGCAGACCACCGTGATCACGCTTACGATGAACCCAACCTGAAAGTCGGACTGTCTCATCTACGTTGGAGGGCCGTAATTCGCCGCATGTATGAGTACGAAAAAGATGCATTAGAAAGACCTCTACAGGAACGCCAGGTGTTATACGGCTTTAAGAATTTTTGGCCAGGGAGGCACGTACATTTTTAGATAAAAAGATAGATGGACGTGCGCTCGCCTCGCAATTTTATAACCTTATGCTATAAGCCGCTTTCGATGACAAATAAGATTAATTTAATAGCCGATCAGTCGGCACTCTCGGCATTCTGCAAGAACATAGCAGGATCGGAATATATCACCGTAGATACAGAATTTCTGCGTGAGTCTACATTTTGGCCAAAGCTATGCCTCGTGCAGGTTGCAACGCCAAATTATTCAGGGATTATCGACCCATTAGCGAATAATATAGATCTAACACCGCTGCTTAATATTATGGCCGATCCTTCCGTGAAGAAGGTTTTCCATGCCGGCAGGCAGGACATGGAAATTTTTTACCGGTTAATGAAACGAACCCCAGCCTCCGTTTTTGATACACAAATCGCTGCCATGGTCTGCGGCTACGGCGATCAAATTGGATACGACAAATTAGTTGCCGCAATTACACATCATAAAATTGACAAAGGCACCCGCTTTACGAATTGGGCAGAACGTCCACTCTCTCAAGAGCAACTCGTTTATGCGTTATCGGACGTTACCCACCTATGCAAAGTTTATGAGCACTTACAAAAAATGCTCTTAACCACTGGGCGCTCCGAATGGGCGTCGGAAGAGCTGCAGTCGTTAGTTGATCCAAGCACATACGAAATAGACCCGGATAACGCTTGGAAGCGTTTGAAAGCTCGAACAGATAAACCCCGTTTTCTTTCAATTCTCAAATCAGCAGCAGCCTGGCGTGAGCGGGAAGCAATGCGACGTGATCAGCCAAGAAATTGGGTGATGCGAGATGAGGCACTACTCAACATAGCCGCCCAAGCGCCTAAGGATGTGAATGCTCTAGCAAGATGCAGAGGTCTTCCGAAAGGATTCATGAACAGTCGCCCAGGCCAAGATCTTTTAGCTCAGGTTTCCATGGCAGCTGAATTACCAGCAAGTCAGGCACCAAAACCAGAACCACGCCGTCAGTTAGACCCAGAATTAGCGCCTACCGTAGAATTATTAAAAGTAATTTTGAAAAGATCGGCTGAAGAACATGGTGTTGCTCAACGTCTAATTGCATCAGCCGAAGATTTGGAATCAATTGCTTCAGGCCAAGATAGCAAGGCTCTAAGTGGCTGGCGAAACGATATTTTCGGAGCTGATGCTCAGAAGCTAATTCGAGGCGAACTAGGCTTGGCAATTTCCAAGAATAAAGTGCGCATCTTCAAGATTGCATCCAATCAGGCCTTGGCCGAGTAATTCTCAACAATTTTGCTCTCAAGCCCCAGCGCTTCGGCAAGGTTTTTAAAACGCCTTGTTGCCGTCTCACCAAGCATTTCTGCCTTATCACCCACGATAAGAAACAACGTCTCACCTGCTTGCCTCAAGTGGGTTTCATCCAAAAGACTTCTACTTTTTTTATAGTTTGAACTTACACCTATTGCGTGCGCTAAACGGAAAGCAAAGCCTAACGCAGACGCAATTGCACGTGTCTCTGGGTTAAGCAGTTCAATTGCGGGGCCTAAACCAGATTTTATCCCATACCCATGGTATCTAGCATAAACCACCGCGGCTAAGAATGCTCTATCTATGTGGGTCATACCTCCAGCCGTGAGAGTTAAAGTGCGAGCCGCAGCGTTATGCCCCCGATAATCAGGATGGTCATGGCCAGACATATCGCTCAGCCACGCTGCAGCTTGAACCATTCGAAAATCGACCACAGTTTCAGGGAACACATTCTTTACCCACTGAGCTATCTGGAAGCCGTCAAACGGAATACGAGCGCCCGCAAGTCCTAGTTTTATGCAATGGTCGATAAGAGGGTCACTGTTACGAGCATCAGATATCAAATCCTCAAAGAGCACACCTTCTCGGAGACCAAAGCCTGAAAATATTACTTTTTCAGGCAAAACCTTTTGTAAAAGTGCAGACAAGAGTCTGGCTGAATAAGGTGCCATTGAACGACGTCTGCTAGAGATGCCCTTCAACTGGTTTGTTTGCTTAGGCTGAAGATTGCCAACTTTATTAGAAAGCTTGAGAGCTTCAGCACAGCTGATTTCATACTGATGGATTATCTTGATAGGGTATTTCGTCTGCTCGAAATGATACTTTGCGAGAGAGCGCCAAGCGCCACCAACCAAATAAAGTGCGCGGTTCGATGCGATCCCGTCAGCAATCGCAGACATTGACCGGGCTATTTGCACTTGTTCCTCTGGCCCTCCAACTATCTGTCCTAAGGCCAGAGGACCAATTGGCAGGGATTGTACTGAATATACCTCTTCAGCTCTTATATCTGCAATCTCAAGACTGCCTCCGCCTAGATCACCTACCACGCCATCGGCATTTGGAATGCCTGAGATAACACCAAGCGCGGATAAACGCGCTTCTTGTTCACCCGATAGAACTTCTATTTTTTGGCCCAGCGCTTGTTCAGCGTTTTTAATAAAAACAGTGCCGTCCGATGCATCACGAACTGCTGCGGTTGCAACAGCACGAAGACTTGTCACGCACAAATCATCGGCAACTTTTCGAAAGCGCTTTAAAGTTAACAACGCTGACCCGCTACCCGCAGGATCAAGACATCCTGTTGAAAGCAAATTACGGCCTAGCCCGCTCATTGCTTTCTCATTGTAAAGAGGGGCTAAACAACGCTCTGCACCATCAAAAATAACCATGCGCACAGAATTAGAGCCAATGTCGACAACTGCAGGGCGAGAAACATTCCGTGAAATAGCCAACGTTTCTAAATCCCACTCAAGGCTTTACGAGCCGAAGGTCAGGGGTTTCTGTGGGTTTAAGCGCGCTGCCACGCCCAGACAGACTTGGGTTCAACATAAAATACTCATGAGCACTAAAAGGCTTAGGTTTTTCCTTTAATCGGGAATAAGTCCCATCCGAATTAAGTTTCCAACTCTGACTATCATCCAGAAGATTGGCTATCAAAATCTGCTCAACAATCTGCCTTCGAACGGTTGGATTTTCGATTGGAACTAGGGTCTCTACACGCCTGTAAA
This sequence comes from Rhodospirillales bacterium, assembly GCA_008081395.1. Lineage (GTDB taxonomy): Bacteria > Pseudomonadota > Alphaproteobacteria > Bin95 > Bin95 > VMCJ01. The sequence continues at coordinate 35,895 of VMCJ01000021.1, forward strand.
GATTGCGAGGCATCCAGTCAGCTGAAGAAATAAAAACTTTTGCAGCTTCTGATGGCAAACCGCCACCATTACCAAAGCAGATCATCCGGGCGTGTTCTAAGAACCGTCCTACTAGTGATTTTACAGATATGTTCTCCGAAAGACCTTTTACCCCAGGGCGGAGACAGCAAATACCGCGAACGATTAATTGAATTTGGACACCTGCTGCAGAGGCGGCGTAAAGCGCATCAATAATCGTTGGATCAACAAGTGAATTAAGTTTTGCCCAGATAGCCGCAGGCTGCCCAGCTTGAGCATAGGTTATCTCTTTATTTATTAGATCCAGCAATGATTGCTGCATCGTGTCAGGGGAATAAATCAGCTTTGCCATATCGGCAGGTTTTGCGTAACCGGTGATGTAGTTAAAGAGAAGGTTGGCATCTCGAGTAAGACCAGGGTCACAAGTGAAAAATGAAAGATCGGTGTAAGTACGAGCGGTTATAGGATGATAATTCCCTGTTCCAAAATGGGCGTAACAACGCAGTTCCTTGGGCTCCTGCCGCACTATCAGGCTCATCTTGGCATGCGTTTTGAGCTTCATAAAACCATAAACCACTTGCACACCGGCTCGCTCTAAATCGCGTGCCAACAAAATATTATTAGCCTCATCAAAACGAGCTTTTAACTCAACGAGAGCGGTTACACTTTTTCCCGCTTCCGCCGCCTCAATAAGAGCTTGCACAATCGGACTGTCAGGGGTTGTTCTATACAGAGTTTGCTTGATTGCCATCACAGCAGGGTCACGCGCCGCTTGCCGCAAAAATTGAACAACAACATCAAAGCTCTCGTAGGGATGGTGAACAACTATATCCTTGGCTTGAATAGCTGCGAAACAATCACCACCAAAGTCACGAATACGTTCTGGGAAACGAGCCTGGAATGGCTCAAACAATAAATCTTTCCGAATATCATCAATAAGTTCCGAAATATCGCTAAGCCCAACCATGCCTTCCATAAAAACAACTTCGCTTATTCCGACATCTGCTTCTCTCGCAAGCTCCGCTGCTAGAGCTAGAGGAATACCCGCATCACAAGACAAACGAACTACATGGCCACGCCGACGTCGCTTTAAGGCACTCTCAAATAGGTGAACGAGATCCTCCGCTTCTTCATCAATTTCGAGTTCGCTATCACGAAGTATGCGAAAGCAACCGCCCCCCTCTACATCGAAGCCGGGGAACAGCCTTTCGGTAAACATACCCGCAACGTGTTCAATCGCTATCGCACGAATTTTTTGACCAGGCAGGCGAATAAAACGTGGAAGTCGATTGGGGAATGGCAAGATAGCTGTTACTCGTTCCCCGTCATTCTGACGCTTCAACTTCAGTGCAAGACCATATCCATTGTTAGGAACAAATGGGAAAGGGTGTGCTGGATCAACGGCAAGGGGGGTCAGAACTGGAAAAATTTTATGATCAAATTGCTCATTTAAGAATTTCTGGTCCTGCAAGTTCAGATCGGTTGGCATCAGTACATGCACATCAGCCAATTTTAACTCTGCTTGCATTTCATTCCATCGAGACTGTTGATTTTCCAAAAGGCGCCTTGCCCGAACATCAATTGCAGCAAGCTGTTCTTTTGGACTCATCCCATCGGCAGATAGTGTTGTAACTCCGGCATCTACCTGCCCTTTTAATCCTGCTACTCGAACCATGTAGAATTCGTCGAGATTGATTGCTGAAATTGAAAGAAAACGAAGTTGTTCAAAAAGTGGGTGGGAACGATTGGATGCTTCTTCGAAGACTCTCTCGTTGAAAGCCAACCAAGATAGTTCCCTGTTTATCAACCTCACTTCAGGAGATTCTAGGTTTTCAGGTGAAATTTCCATTATATCGATCTAGTCGCAGGATTCTTATCTTCCAATTTCAAGAACAAAGCATGTTCCTTATGTTGCCTTCTCAGAATCAAATATTTCCTGGAAATGCGCCTCCGTCCATCAAAACATTCTGTGCCGTCATGAAGCCCACGTGATTACTGCATAAGAATGCACACACAGCTCCAAACTCCTCCGGCGTTCCAAAACGTTTTGCTGGGTTTTTTCCAACACGTGCAGCGTAAACATCTTCGTACGCCTCGCCTGCTCGATCTGCTGCAAAACGCATATTGCCGGTTAGACGGTCAGTCTCGAATGGTCCTGGGAGCAAATTATTAATCACCACATTATGCTGAATTAGCTCGCGGCTTATAGTTGAGGCAAAACCAGTCAAAGCCATTCGGGCGGCCGTAGACAGTCCAAGGTTTTCCACGGGCATCTTCACGCTAGCGCTCGTTATATTGACGATCCTTCCAAAATTGCGAGCAACCATCTGATCCACAACCTTAGTAATCATATCTGCATGCCCGAGAAGTTGAGCCTCTAGTGCAGACAGCCAACGCTCTCGGGTATCAGTTCGAAAATTCCCCGGCGCTGGACCCCCAGCATTAGTTACCAAAATATCTATCTGAGGAGACATTTTGATGAGAGCTTCCCTAATTTCGATCTGGGTAATGTCACCTGCGAGAGTAAGGACTTGTATTTCTGGATTGTCTGCTCTGATTTTGTCGGCTGTCTCTTCCAACGTTTCTTTTCCACGAGCATTGAGCACAAGATTAACACCTTCTGCCGCTAGTGCGGCTGCAGACCCCTTACCAAGTCCCTTTGAAGCTGCTTCTACGATTGCCCATCTGCCTTTGATGCCAAGATCCACGACGCTACTCCTGAAGTAAAAGGTCTTTCTGCATTTCCACTAGCACAGAACGTGCAAGAGGGATTGTGATACCAGAGCGTCTAGAAAGAGCTGCCCTATCTAGACGGTCAGCCAATTCCCTGGCCGTAGCAAAACTTCGCTCTGCTCTCAACAACAAGTAATTGATAGTTGCTTTATCAATAACTAACTGGCGGTCTGCAAGTTGCTTAGCGAGGACTGCAGCGAACAGACCGTCATCTGGAGGGAGAACCTCAGAACTTTGCAAAGCCCGAAGGCGCGACGCAAGATCAGGTAAAGCTACTGACCAACGAGCCGGAGCATCACGGGAAACAAGCAATAGACCGCCCCTGGTCTCACGCGAGAAATTCAATAAATGAAAGAGCTTTGTTTCTTGAGCAGCTGGCAATTTTTCGATGCCTAAGTCCAAAACAATTTTAAACTTCCGACTACAACCAAAATCTAAAACTTCAAGCCCATTTAAATCTATAACTTCAGCTCCTACGCGCCGCGCCCAGATCTGAGCTAGATGCGTCTTTCCTGCCCCCTCTAATCCCCAAATGCATGCGGCATAATTCGGCCAATTCTCAGATTCATCCAGAAGGTCACGAGCGGCTTCATTGCAAACTGCGTGGAGAAAATCCGCCTCTGCATAAGTGGGTTGATGAGGTAACTCGAGCGGATACTGTTTGTTCAAGCCGGGTCTCCGCTTTCGTGATGACTATCA
>VMCJ01000108.1 GCA_008081395.1 Rhodospirillales bacterium
GTATTGGTAAACAATCCAAACCCTTGATTGCAGAGGCCTATTGAAGATAGACCAATTCAAGACAACGCAAGGTTTTGTCAGTTTCAGGAGTAATTATTCAATGCAAGGTGCCAAAATACTGCTCTTTGTTGTCCTTGGCGGTCTTCTTGGCTTCTTGGCAAGTCAATACGCTGGCAGAGATACAACTAAAGCAGATCAGCACGAGAATAATGTTGCAGGATCTAACTTACAGCTTTCTGATTTAGGGATTGATAGCATAAGCTCATTGGAGAACTTAATTTCTTCAGGCGTTTCTAAGTTCCTTGAAGAGAAGCCTGAAGCTGTTGTCGCGGCCTTGGAAAAATTTCAAGAAAACCAAGCAAAAATAGCAGAAGAAGACCGTGTCAAATTACTGCGAAGCCTAAACGATCCATTGTTTAGCCAACTAACCGACCCCTCCATAGGGGCTACAGCGTCTGAAGCAGATGTATCAATTGTTGAATTTTTTGATTATCGCTGCGGATATTGTCGGCGTGCTCATTCCAGCATCGTGGAACTAATTAAAACCGACAGTAAAATCAGAGTGGTAATGAAGGAATTTCCAATCCTAGGACCAGACTCTGTGTCCGCTGCAATGATTTCACTATCTGCCAACATGATAAACTCAGAGAAATATGCAGATTTACATGACCGTCTCATTCAGCATCAAGGCCCGTATGATGAGGCCACACTGCTAGCCCTGGCTGCAGATGTTGGATACGACCCTGCAGGCATTCAGGCTGCTATGACAAATAAAGCCCTCACTGCTCAACTTGAAAATGCGCGGCAGATCGCCGAAGCACTCAACATCCGTGGGACACCAGCATTTATCATAGGAGATAAAATTATTCCTGGTGCCGTTCCACTTCAGCAGCTCCGGGCAGCCATTGAAGAAGCGCGATCCAGCGCGGCAAAAAAAGCTAACTAACGAAAGTTTAGGTGGCGTTAGCACGCCCAATAGTTACTCCACCACAAATGAATAAAACCTGACCCGTAACGAAGCTAGATCGGTCATCCATAAGAAATGCAACACCATTGGCAATGTCGTCAGGTGTCCCAAAACGCTGAACAGGAATACGCTGCCTGTAAGCCTCCCACGCAGGAGAACCTTCACCGTAAACCTCTTTAAGCATGTCTGTCTCGATGGGTCCGGGGCCAATAGCGTTTGAGGTAATGCCGTAGGACCCCAATTCCTCCGCCCAGGTCTTCGTGATACCGACGACAGCTGCTTTAGTGGCAGAATACACAGTCTGTGTAGCAGCACCCAGAGCTGAACGGCTTGCAATATTTATAATTCGACCAAATCCCGCAGCTTTCATGCCAGGCACAAGCGCACTTGTGATCTCAATATAGGAACGCACATTTACCGACATTAATTTGTCGAAGGTTGCCGCATCCGCATCTTCCACATTATGAGTTGCTACAAGTCCTGCGCAATTAACAACCCGTGTGATTTCTCTCCCATCTAGCGCCCATGCCATTGCCTGAGATACAGCAGCGGAGTTCGAGAGATCAACTTTACGAAATTCTCCTAGAGACGAGTCTTCTGGATCAACGATATCCAGCATAAGGATATCGTAGCCATCATTTTTTAACCGCGAGGAAATTGCTTTTCCTATATTCCTCGAGGCTCCGGTGACTAAAACGTATTTACTCATAATCTACCCCTAGCCAACTAGCGTATGTGCTTCACGAAAAGACACTTTTTTGTCGGCAAGACGGCGCAATAGATCAGAAGGCGCCCACCGATCACCATATGCCTGGTGCCAAGCCGCAATCTGGTTGTAGACCTGCTGAACACCTATGCCGTCAGCCCAATACATCAATCCTCCACGGTAACGCGGAAAGCCAAATCCATAGAGCCACATAATGTCGACATCCGACGCTCTATAAGAAATTTTTTCCTCTAGAATTTTACATGCCTCATTCACTGAAGAAAAAAGTAAACGCTTCAAGATTTCCTCATCCGTGAAACTACGAGGCGTATTACCCATATCCTTTGACATTAAATTGATGAGATCTGTAACTATTGGATCGGGGTGAGGTGTGCGATCGCCTTTTTCATACTTAAACCATCCCGCACCAGTCTTCTGACCTAGTCGTCCCATCTCCACTAACTTATCGGCGATTGGCAGCGTTCGATAATTTGGATCAGCTTCCGCGCGTCTTTTGCGACCAGCATAGCCAATGTCTAGTCCAGCCAAATCTCCAACGGCAAAAGGACCCATTGGATAGCCAAATTCAACCATGACTTTATCTACTTGTTCAGGGAGACACCCCTCCTCCAACATAATCACCATTTCTGAATTAAAGGGTGTACGGCTTCGATTAGCCAAGAAGCCATCACAGTTGCCGCACGCCGCTGGAGCTTTTGATATTAATTTACCCAATGCCATTGTAGATGCAGTAACTTCAGGAGTTGTCTTAGCTCCTTTTACAACCTCCAGGAGCTTCATGACGTTGGCAGGACTGAAGAAATGCGCGCCGCCAATCTTCTCAGGACGAGATGTAACTTCTGCAATCTGATCTATATCTAAGGCAGATGTATTTGTTAGGAGAAGAGCATCTGGTTTCATAACGCGGTCAATTTCTTTGAAGACCTGCTGCTTTACCCCCATCTCCTCAAACACCGCCTCAATTACTACATCCGCCTCGGCAATCTGCTCATAAGCAGTTGCTTTGGAAATCAAAGCAACTCTCTTCACCATTTCAGCCGCTTCAAGGGATCCACGTTTCACACTAACTTCATAGTTATTGCGAATACGCTCAAATCCTTTTTCAAGTGCTTCCTCAGAAATTTCCAAAACTTGCACTGGGATCCCAGCATCGGCGAAGCACATCGCGATGCCTCCCCCCATAGTGCCGGCGCCCACAACAGCTGCAGTTTTGATTGTCTTAACAGGGGTTCCCTTGGGGACATCAGGCAACTTTTGTGCCTCTCGCTCAGCAAAGAAGGCGTATCGAAGCGCTTTTGACTCGTTAGAATTAACAAGCTCCTCAAAAAGCTCCCGTTCTCGCTTTAATCCATCATCAAACTGCATTTCAACGGCAGCTTGAACCGCCTTGATATTGTTATACGGCGCTATCTGATTACGTGCGCGGCGGGATATTTCTTTTTTCTTTGCCTCAAATATATCCTCGCCTTCAGGCAACTTTGCCACCAGATCTCTAATAAGTCTTAACGGCCTTTTATCAGATATCTCATTCGCAAATTTTATTGCTTCCAATTTTAGGTCAGCATCAGATGGGACAACCCTGTCTAAGATACCAAGCTCAGCCGCCTCTGGCGCTGGGACATGGCGACCTGATACAATTAGATCAAGCGCTGCTTTTGGACCAATCAGTCTTGGAAGCCGCTGAGTTCCACCACCGCCAGGCAAAAGTCCAATGAGTACTTCTGGTAGCCCTACCTTCGCTGATGCAACGGCAATTCGATAATGACATGCAAGTGCATTTTCCAAACCACCTCCCAGAGCATATCCATGAATAGCAGCTACGATTGGCTTGGATGATTGCTCATAGGCATCATAAGGCTTACGAGCTAAGGGCGGTCGTCCCTTCCCAAACTGCCTGATATCGGCGCCTGCAATAAAACTTCTACCTGCTCCAATTACCACCATTGCTTTGATGGCTGGATCAGCCGCTCCGGCATCGATATGTTTTACAATTCCTTCAGGAACTCCAGGAGATAAAGCGTTAACAGGTGGATTGTCGACAATAACAACACCGATATCTCCGTGCCTCTCGAAGTAGACGAGATTTTGCTCGGTCATAATTTCATCCCTAGAATTTATAATGCTTTATCCAACTTGGTTGCGCGGAACATCGCGGAAGGGTCGATCAGTATCCGTCCTGTTTTCCTTTGGCATTTTTAAAATGCGTTCCGAAATAATGTTTCGCTGAATTTCGTCTGTCCCACCTGCAATAGAGATAGCTGGGGTTGAAACTAAAATTTCTGCAACGACACCGCCGGCTTCATCCTCATCACCTGTAAGCATAGCATTTGGCCCAGCTATCTTTGTGTGAGTTAAATTCGCTGAGCGGGCTACTATTGAAGCTGCTAGCTTACCTATAGAACCCTCAGGCCCTTGCGGTTTTCCCGCTTGAGACGCGGCCCGAGCTCTCCTAGCAGTCCATTCAGCAGACTTAGCAATAGTAAGAGTTTTTGCAATATCCTGCCGAATATCTGGGTCATCCCAGACACCCATCGCCTTGGCTCGCTCAACTAAAAGATCAACCCGACCCGTGCGTTGAGGATACCAAGTATAAGGAGCCATAACAGTAGCAATTTCTTGCCGCTCTTCCTCGTAAATGCGCTCTGGGCGATCCGTACCACTCTCATAGCGACGAGCGGAGTCCGCACCACGGCGTTCATGCATCAGGGTTGTGGTTGCTATTTTCCAGCCTTCACCGAGCTCACCTACCTGCATACTGGCCTCAACAACAGCATCAGTGATGAAAACCTGGTTGAACGAAGCATGGCCATTCATTTGCTTAAGCTGGTGAACCTGCACAGCCGGTTGGTGCATATCGAGAATGAAGTAACTTAACCCCTTATGCTTGACGGCATCCCAATCTGTCCTAGCCAAAAGCAACGCATAGTCAGCGTGGTGTGCACTTGTTGTCCACACCTTCTGTCCATTGATAACCCACTTTCCATCCTTAAAGTCAGCTCGAGTTGCTGCGCCTGCCAGGTCAGAACCAGATCCTGGTTCGGAAAAAAGCTGACACCAAGTTTCCGTCCCTGTCATAATTCCTTTCAGATATTTTTCTTTCTGAAGGTCTGTTCCGTGCTCGAGGATCGTCGCTGCTGCGAGCACACGTATTCCCATTTTTGCAGCACCTACTGCACCAAATTTGTTGAACTCCTCATCGACAATTGCTGTCATGCCAAGTGGCAAGCCCCTACCCAGCCAATCCTTAGGCCAATGAGGCATGCCCCACCCAGATTCTGCAAGCATCTCACGCCATTCTGCGAGCCCCCGGTTTGGGTCCCAATTGGCTTCTAGGTATTCTCGAACCTGGCTGCGCAGCTCATTTTCAGTAATTTCAGTCATGAATTGTCACCCCAGTTTTGCAACATACGCTCTCGATTTTGGTTGGCATCACCCAGAAACACTTCGCTGGCTTTAGCTCGCTTAAACCAAAGATGGGTATCATTGTCGTAGGTAAAGCCTATTCCACCGTGCATCTGGACAGCGTGCACTGCTGTCTGGATATATGCATCAGATGCACCCGCCTTGGCCAAAGCTACAACCCCACGCGCGTCTGTGTCGCCATCATCTATCGCAGCGGCAGCGTAATACGCAGCGGACTTTGCAAGCTCCACATCCAAAAGCATATCAGCCGCTTTATGCTTTGTGACTTGGAAGGAAGCGATTGACCGCCCAAATTGCATTCTCATTGAAACGTATTCCAGAGCGTCCTCTCGAAGACGCTCTGCACCACCTACCATCTCACTTGCAAGACAAGCTAAAGCGATATCAAGGGTGCGTTCGTAGGCTTCATTACTGTTGTCAGCTGCTAGTAATACCGCTGGTGTTTTAGCGAAGGAAACAGTGGAGAGTTTCCGTGTTGGGTCCATTGAATTCTGAGACTTCCGCGAGACAGTATTGTCGCTTGCATCGACAATAAACATGCCAAGCGCACCATCTGGCTTCCTTGCCACAACAACTAATAAAGAAGCGATCATACCATCAACCACATGACTCTTAGTGCCAGTTAGTTGATATGCATCTCCGCTCTTTTCAGCAGACATAGAGATTGAGTCTGCTGCCCAACCCCCGCGGCCTTCTACAGCACAGAGCGCCCCTATAGTTTCACCCGATGCAAACCCGGGTAGAAAATGTCGCTTTTGATCATCTGAGCCAGCTTCGCGTATTGCTGTAGCGGCGAGAACTACGGATCCGAAATAGGGTGAACAAAGTAGAGCGCGTCCCATTTCTTCGCATGCAATTGCCAAATCCGCTATGCCAAAACCGGCACCTCCACATTCTTCAGGAATGTGAAGGGAAGCGAGCGCTAATTCTTCGCACATCTGTTGCCATATGCCAGGATCATAGCCTTGGTCCGTTTGCATCTGCTTGCGAACTTCTGTCGTTGGTGATTTTGCCTGCAAAAAGCGTCTTAGCGCAGTTCGGAACTCGTCTTGTTCCTCTGAAAAGCTAAATTTCATTCGATAACACGTCCTGATGAGGGAGATTCTTTTTTAGAAGACCACTAATCAGAAGCTGCAAGAAAGTGAGCGCTTATGCAAGGATTGGAGGATACAAATTCTTTTGTGCCCTTAAAAAACAAAAATGAAAAAGCAAAAAGTGCTTCATGCAAATCATCACTCGAGCCGGTTGAAAATATTTTTCATGAAAATTGGTGCCTAATCTGATCAGTAAGTTGACCAAAGCGCTTCAGAGCCTGACACTGGAAGCCAATTTTAAAATTATCAGGAAATTCTCATGGGCATGTTGGATGGAAAAGTAGCAATCTGCACCGGTTCTGGCCGGGGAGTAGGCGCAGAAGTTGCTAAATTGATGGCGGCAAACGGGGCTAAGGTTCTAATTAATGATCCTGGCGTTGGTGGTGGGGGCGAAGGCGGGGACACAGCCCCTGCACAATCAATTGTCGATCAAATCAAAGCGGCTGGCGGCGAAGCTGTCGCGAACTTTGGCTCCGTGACCTCTTTTGAAGACTGCCTGGGAATGGTCGAACAAGCAAGAGACGAGCTGGGGGGATGTCATGTAGTTTTCAACCCCGCAGGAATTCTCCGCGACCGAATGTTCCATAAGATGTCGCCAGAAGATTGGACTGATGTGATCAACGTCCACCTTAATGGCCACTTCAATATTAACCGTGCCGCAATTAACTTGTTCAGAGAACAAGAGTACGGACGCATGATTATGGTCTCCTCAACGTCTGGCGTTCTCGGAAATGTGGGACAAGCAAATTATGGTTCCGCCAAGATGGGGATCGTGGCTTTGACACGCATTGTCGCTATGGAAAATGCCAACAAAGGAATTACTTCTAACGCTATATTGCCATCAGCCGATACTAGAATGACTCGCTCTGTTCCAACACCAAAAGATCCCGATGCCGCAAGAATCCGTGAGGAGCGCCTTCGTTTAAGCCCTGCTGATGCGATTGCACCACTGTGTGTTTTTCTTGCTTCTGAGGAAGCATCATATGTCAACGGTCAAGTTTTTCACCAACGTGGGGCTGAGCTGACTCTATATGGCGCTATGAGGCCTGTGAGGATGGTGCATAGGAATCATGGATGGACTCCCGAATCTATCGCTGAAAATGGAATGCCAGCTTTAAAAACAGGTTTCGTTAATATGGGTGACAGCAGAGCGATGCACCCCGGGCTACCCCTTGAATAGGAATCCTTAGAAATGACGGTTTTCGAAGAAGAAGAACGGATGTTACTGGATCTTGTCGACAAATTTGTTGACAACGAACTGATGCCTTTAGAGAAGGCCGTGATGGCTCGCGAAGCTCAAGGAGGCGAGGTTGCACTTTTGCCAGAGGAGGCAGAGCCACTTCTCGCTAAGTGCAAAGAGCTTGGCCTTTGGGCTTTGGATGCCCCTGAGGAAGTTGGTGGATCAAATATCCGCACCTCTGTGATGCTTGCTATACAAGAAAAGCTGAAAAGTACTGTTACGCCTTTCATATTTCCACCAGACAGCCCAAATCTCCACATGCTGATGGCTGTGGGTTCACCTCAACAGAAAAAGCAATACATGGAGCCGTATGCTCAGGGGAAACTGAAGTCCAATATTGCAATCTCTGAGCCCGGTGCTGGTGGTGATCCTGCACACATGAAAACTCGAGCCATCAAAGACGGCGATGACTGGATTATAAACGGTCGAAAAATTTGGGTCTCAGGAGTATCAAGAGCCGATTTTTTAATAGTGATGGCCTCAACCGATCCTTCAAAAGGCGCTAGGGGTGGTATAACCGCATTTATAATGGACACTGATACGCCAGGTTTCTCTATTGAAAGAGAAATTCCCATGCTTGCTGGTGCCAGAACATACGAACTCGTGTTCGACGATGTTCGATTGCCAGACTCCGCAATTCTCGGCGAGGTTGGCAATGGGTTTGCCCCGATGCAGAAACGCCTAAATGTTCGACGTCTTGAAATGGGGGCGATGGGGGTAGGCATGGCAGAGCGTGCTCTGAAAATGATGTGCGAGCACGTACAGCAGCGTGAGACCTTTGGGCAAAAGCTTTCAGACCGACAGGCAATTCAGTGGTGGATTGCTGATGCAGCCACTAAAATACATGCCACTCGCCTAATGGTTATGGATGCAGCAGCCAAGCAGGAAGCTGGTAAGGATGTTCGTACAGAAGCGTCGATGATTAAGATCTACGCTACTGAGATGGCTACCGAAGTGGTAGATCATGCCATGCAAAGCTTTGGAGCCATGGGTATGACCCGTGAACTTCCATTTGCCATTATGTCTCAAAGGCTACGCCTATCTCGGATTTACGAAGGGCCAACCGAGGTGCACAGGATGGCCATTGCTCGGCGAATGTTAAAAAAATACCAGTGACTATCGGTCTAATTCAGTAGACAGCAAGAATTGGTAGCTTTTTGATCTGGATGTAGTGAGAGCACAGGCGCTCTGTAAACTTGCAGGCGCGCCCGCTCCCACTCTTTGAATGTTTCAAATTCCCGAGATCAAATACCCATCTCGTCGAAAACTTCCTTTGCAGTCTTAAAGGCACTAACGGCGGAAGGAGCGCCAGCATAAACAGCAGCCTGTAAGAAAACTTCAGCAATTTCTTCTTTCGAGCAACCATTGTTTATAGCTCCTCGAGTGTGCAGTCTGAGCTCTCCCTCGCGGCCGAGCGCAGCAAGCATCGCCAAATTCAACATACTGCGAGTTTTCCGATCTAACCCTTCACGCAACCAGACGGTTCCCCAGGCTGTCTCTGTAACAAACTGTTGCAGAGTGCGGGTAAAATCATCCTTCGCACCATTCTCAACTGATTTTCCTACATACTCTGAACCAAGAACTTCTTCTCTAACCTTTAAGCCAGCAAGAAAAGCCTCATTGGCGTTGTATTTTGATGTATCCATAAAAAAACTCCTATCTGGAATTGAAACTAGTTGAACTAAAAACTGGAGCCGAAGAATTACGGACTATTTTGGTCGCCTCTAGAGCATTTTTAATTTCAGATTAAACCCAATCGCTGGCGAAGGTCGTCTCCATCTTCCACAAGGTTCTGAATTACTTGACGAAGCTCATCCGATATCTTTTCAGGAAGCTTTACTGACAGATGTACAAATTGATCACCGCGCTCTTTAGTATCACTGCCCTTAGGGATCCCCCTACCTTTTAGCCGAAGCACTGCGCCAGATTGGGCACCTTCAGGAACTGTAAGCATTACCGGGCCATCAATAGTTGGTGCCGAAACCCGGGCACCCAAAGCTGCTTCTTTCAGTGTTATTGGCAACTCTATTTTAATATCTGAGCCTTCACGACGAAAAAATTTATGAGGCATTACAGTAATTTCAACTATGGCATCGCCAGCCTTGTTATTGCCCGTACCAGCCTGGCCAAGCCCACTTAGCCGCAGAGCTTGACCAGTTTCAGTGCCCGCTGGGACGCGAACATCAACCGTGCGCCCAGTGGGCAAGCTTACTCTCTTGGATGAGCCCCTCGCCGCTTCAAGAAAGCTCACCCGCAAGGACACGCGAATATCTCTGTTGCGCGGTGTTTCCCTTTGACGACGCCCCCCAAAATTTTCAAAAAGCTCACTGAACAGGTCATCGGTGGCGAAGCGCCTATTTCCAGTTTGGCTAAAACCACCTGCTCCAGGATGCCCCCTTTGTCCAAAGCCTCCACCGAAGGTCGAGGATCGAAAAGTATCCTTCCCATCAGAGTCAATTTCACCAGCATCAAAACGTCTGCGCTTTGAGGGGTCTGATAAAAGATCGTATGCTGCGTTCGCTTCTTTAAACCGACGCTCAGCATTCGCGTCACCAGGATTAGCATCAGGGTGGAGACGTTTCGCAACTTTTCGAAAGGCTAATTTAATCTCTGACTGGCTGGCGTTTTTATCCAAACCAAGGATGGCATAAGGGTCAGGCATATTCCAAACTCACGCGTCTAAAACTTCCCAATCTCCATTGGATTTGCGACAAGCAATTCGATTGGCGTGTCGAGTATCCTTCCCCTCAGGAGAGATAGCCACTTTAATAGTGCGACATTGTTTTTCTGACGCCGTGCCTGCATTTTCTGCGAAGGTAGGTCCAGGGGTAACTTTACCAGAAGCGCCGGTATCCGGATTAGACCAGGAAGTAGTCTGGCCAGGTTCATTGCTCTCTAATGCTTCTTGAGTTGCGGCTTGAGCAATTATTTGATCCTCTCTTGAAAGATATTCCCCAAGCTCGCCTCCCAGCCAGCTTCCAACCGCTGCAAGACCTATGGTGGCCGCCGCTCGACCAACACCAGAGCCAATTTGTGATCCTAAAAAAATCCCAGCTGTAGCACCAATAATTGAACCAACTTCGCGACCAGTGGGCTCCCTTGAGCATCCTGCGAGGGTAACGCCTATGGCGGCAACTATAGCAAACTTTCGCAAAGAGATATCACTCACATCTAAATCCAATCGTCTTAACGTAATCTGGTATCACGAAACAACTGGCAGAGCCTCAACCCTGTAGGCATGCTGTAGCGTGCGATCGTGAGCAGGATCAAAAAGGCGCATAGCAAAAGCCTCACCACCCTTTATCTCCCCAATTACTGGAATCGTTCCTAAAAAAAGAACCGTTCCTTCAGCCAATTCATCTGCTCCCGTATAAAGTTTGATCATCTCTTCTGGTCGCCTGCAAGAACCGAGGACCCCATCCTGATAGTCAACTGTTGCACCAGCCTGCTCTTGCGCAGACTGCAAACAAATATCATCCCAAACAGCCAAAACTTCATTAAGCCGCCAAACTTGTGAAGAAATTGGCTTGCAACATAGCTGCTTGGATAAAGCGACCGACCAAGCTTCTGCCTTTCGGTCGGTGTGATCAGACCCAACTGCAACCAAAGTGCCTGACGCAGTGCCAATTAATACGGCCTCCACCTCTCCCGAACCACCATCACCAACGGTTTGGATGTATGCAGACTGCGTGAGAAGTTCTACGCCAACGCGATAAAACAATGGTGTAGTAGATGGAGCTGGCACACCAATATCTGCTAATTCATCAATATGATGCTGTACTGCAGCCTGATCTCGGCCTGTCCAGCCTCCAATGACAACCTCTGTCACGTTGACCTCGACTACAGTTTCATCACCGCTCAGCTCTTGAACATGGAAGCGCATAAGGCCCTCTCCTCCAATTTTTGGCAGCAGTTTTTTTCAACTTTAAGATATATGCAACCAGTAGGTTGATCTACGTTGAATAACCTAGAATTTGCTGTGACACGTTCTAGCTGAGTGGATTTGTCTATTAAACAGCTTCCATAGCTGGCCGGCTTCAGCTAGTTAGGAGTTATGCGCGCCCGTAGCTCAGTGGATAGAGCGTTCGCCTCCGGAGCGAAAGGTCAGAGGTTCGAATCCTCTCGGGCGCGCCATATACCGAAAATAACCATCGAGTTTGTAAAGCAATCGACGGTTTAGGTTAATCCAATCACTTGTTATCACTTGATTCAGAACTGCGTGACTGCATTTTTTGATACAAATCGCTGAAATCAATTGGATTGATTAATAAAGGCGGGAATCCCCCATCTCGCACCGCATCAGCTAGAATAGATCGAGCGAATGGGAAAAGCATGCGAGGCCCTTCAATCATAACCAAAGGCCGGACATGTTCTTTTGCAACGCCTTCTGCAACCATGCAGACGCCTCCATAACTTACCTCGGCAACGAAAAATACATCTTCATCCCGAGACGCTGTCGCCCTAACGTGTACCATCGCCTCGAAATACTGACCGCCAAGCTCTCTAACTTCCACATCCACATCCACACTAATTGCTGGTGGCGGATTTAAGTTAGCTAGGCTCTGCGGCGCATTGGGGTTCTCGAAAGATAGATCCTTAAGGTATTGAACCGTCAAAGTGAGAGGCGCTGTCTCAGTGTTTAGGTCAGCTGTATTTTCTGTGTCAGCCATTATGGCTGTCTCCCTTCATGCAACGTCGACGGAATTCTAGCGTCATCCCGCAGAAGATTTTTGTTATGTGGCGGATACCATAATTTTCGCCTCAAACACAGGCCACATCAGGTTGGTGGTTTTATGGTCGGGCGAGGATCATGTTTCACAAATTCACCGTTTTTTAGCAATTGGCCACTCATCGCACGAATAGTTCCCCAATGGCACACTACTAGTGTTTTATTCCAATCGCTTTCGGCCGCCAGGCGCTTCCGAAACCCACATACACGAGCAAATAAATTACTCTCAGGTTCATCGAGCCCTGAATTTTTTGGATCTCCCGGGAATGCCCACCAGTTTGGAGATAAAGAAGAAAAATCCAGATTGGGCCAACGTCTAGCAAGGTCACTTGGGCTACTACCAATGTCGCAGGAAAAGCCAGCCAACTCGCGCACACAAGCATCCACGTGCACGTCTAAACCTAAACGATCTGCAACTATTAAAGCGGTTTCAATAGCTCGAGTATATGGGCTAGTTATAATCCTTGAAATCGGCTTCAAAGCCAGCAAATTCGCTGCATTCGCTGCCTGTTCTCTGCCTACCTCAGTTAAAGCAGGGTCCGGAATGCCCGGGTCAAACTTATTTTTTCCGAAATGGAGATTAAATACTGTCTGCCCGTGGCGGAGAAGGATCATTGATCATCCGAATTTTTTAATAGTTGATGACTGTTTCTGTCCGCAGCAGACCTTTGATCACTCTTTTCCGAAAAATCCCCTTCAATGATGGTCTCTTCAAATTTATCACTGCGACGCCGTTGCCAAAATCTAACAAAAACATGAGCCCAAAGTAACCTAGTTGGACGGAATACCAAGGAGAGTCCCAGGGCGTCAGTAATAAACCCTGGAGTCAACAATAAAATAGCTCCTATGAAAATTGCAGCCGCATCTGCAAGTGCTAGCGCCGCGTTTGCAGAGTTAGCTGCAGCGAGCCTCTGTATTGCTGCACGTCCCTCTGCGCGAGCTAGAGAGGCACCAACCCCAGCAGTCAAAATAATTAGAAAAATTGTTGGCCAAAGTCCAATTGCTTCACCCGCACTGATCAGAACGGCAATCTCAGCAATTGGAACCCCAACAAATAAAAGAAAGAATATCCAAGGCATGGTTGCTTTAACACTCTCCAACGCTATGGTGATTTCTAATTATAAAATTACTTGGGGCTAGCGATTTACCATCGCAATACCCAAATATAAACCTTAAGTGACCTCAATGGTTTTGGGCACTCATTAATCTATTGCGGCAGATCTAACCGCAGGTACCTTCGTACAGAAGGGCAGAGGGAGTACTTCGGATGGGCAACAATGACGCCCTAATCGAAATAATAATCCTAGCAGTTGTGGCGGGGTTTTTAATCCTTCGCTTGAGAAGCGTGCTGGGCAAGCGTCATGGGCACGAGCGACAAAGGTACGAAGAAAGCGAACGATACTCACCCAAAACCAATAGTGAAGAAAACAACAACGTTACTCCATTCCCTACGCGCGTTGATGCAAGTCCTCCATCAGTAGGGGCTGAGGTCAGCAAAATTCATTCACTTGACCCCAACTTTTCAGAGGATGAGTTCCTTGGAGGAGCGCAAGAAGCGTTCCGAATGATTTTAGCCGCATATGGCGGATCAGATCGTGAAACATTACGCGCACTTGCAAGTGATGAAATTTATGAAGAACTCGATGGAGCTATAAGCGGCAGAGAAGACCGTGGGGAAACACTCGACGCAACATTGATCGGAATTCAATCGGCAAGCATTGATCAAGTGGAAACAGTTGGATCCATTGCACGCGTTACAGTTCGTTTCGAGTCTGAACAAACTAACATTACTCGAAATTCCGAAGGGCAACCTATCGATGGCGCGCCTAATCAGGTTGAAACCATAATAGATTTTTGGACTTTTGAACGCGATATGTCTAATGACGATCCTAATTGGAAGCTAATCGAGACAGAAGCCGGCGAGTAGAATGAGGCGCTATGCCTACCTGCTACTGTTAACGACCGTATTGGCAAATTGTGGAGGCTCAGAAAAGCTTTCGCAATCACCCTCTGAAACCAATAACGACAACTTGGTAGAAACATCTTTTTCAAAATTACCTAACTGGCCTGAAGCAAACCTCTCTCCTGGACTTTTTGCTTTCCGAAAATCTTGCAAGCGCTTCTCACTTAAAAAAGCATCTTCAAAAGTATCAAAAGCCTGGCTAGAACTTGGTACCAATGGCGAATGGGCCTTCCTCTGTGAACAGTCCCAGTCTGTTGACGCATCAAATGCCAAGGAATTTATTGAAAAACACTTTCGTGTCTTTGAGGTAAAAACTCCAGTTAATGAAGGTTTATTTACAGGTTATTTCGAACCCGAATTTGAAGGTTCAAGGCGTCAGAGCCACCGCTATCAACACCCTTTATATAAGCCACCAGGTGATGTCATAACGGCCAATCTAGGTGATTTTGAAAAGGCACTGGGAGACAAATTGATCTACGGTCAATTAAGGGGAAAAACCTTTAAGCCGTATTACAGCAGAGCTGAAATCGCTGATGGAGCGTTGCAAGGGAAAGGCCTAGAACTAGTTTGGTTAGCAGATCCAGTTGATGGCTTTTTTATAGAAATACAGGGTTCAGGGCGGATCAAGTTAGCGGAAGGCGGCTGGATGCGTGTGGGATACGCAGGAAAAAATGGAAGGCCCTACAGAGCGATAGGTCGAGACCTTATTGAAATGGGAGAAATCCCTGCAGAAAAGATGTCAATGTCAGCTATTCGCAACTGGTTGAGCGCGAATTCAAGTCGATCCCAGAGTGTGATGAATAAAAACCCCTCTTACATATTTTTTAAGGAACGACATGGAGACGGACCAATCGGTGCTGCTGGAACAGCCCTAACACCAGGCTACAGTCTTGCAGTTGATCCCTCTTTCATTCCTCTGGGAGGCTTGGTTTATCTGGATGCAGAGCACCCTGATGAAAGTCAGCCCCGAATACAGCGACTTGTTGCTGCTGAAGATACAGGGAGTGCCATCAAAGGCGCTCAACGTGGCGATCTTTTTTGGGGCACTGGAAGTGCTGCTGGAAAAAATGCAGGTCACATGGCAAGTAAGGGGCGCTATTATCTTCTATCGCCAAAGTAAATTTAATTGGAGCCGAAAATGAAAATCTATGGCCGCGTCACATCTAGCAATGTCATGAAAGTTCTTTGGGCTGCGGATGAACTTGGACTCGATTATGACCGGATTGACGCCGGGATGAATTTTGGAGTTGTAGATTCTGAAGAATATCGCTCCATGAATCCTAACGGCAGGGTTCCTACTCTTGTCGACGGAGATTTAGTTCTTTGGGAATCAAACGTGATAGTAAGATATCTGGCAGCCAAACACGGTAAAGGAACATTGTGGCCAGAAGAACTTTCTACTCGCGCAGACCTCGAACGATGGATGGACTGGCAACAAACTGTTCAAAACATAACCTTTACACCAGTATTTTGGGGTCTGGTCAGAACACCGCCAAGCGATAGAGACCAATCTGCGATCGATGCAGCTGTTATTCAGTCAATTGCTGCAATGCAAATTCTAGAGGCACACCTGCAGGGTAAAAATTGGATTGGTGGCGACAAGCTCACCATGGCAGACTTTCCAGTAGGCCCAAACATTCATCGCTTTTTTAATTTGCCCTTCGATCGTCCAGATCTTCCTAATTTGAAAAAGCTTTATGATCGGATGTGCGAACGGCCAGCCTACAATAAAAATATCGCTTCCATCCCCATTTCCTAGGGAACTGTCTGCACTGTAGGAGCAAAAAATGACAGGTCCAGACATTCACGATCTTTACGAACGCATATGGTATGCAGTTCAAAAGAAGCAAATTGAGCTGGAATTTGACTTGAAGCTTTTAAATAAGCCTGGCAGTCCGGTGTTTAGTGCTCGTGATGCAGTATTACCCTGGGCTGCAACGTTTTTGCTTGGAATGGTGGGATGGCGGTTAGGTGGTTGGATAGGGTCAGTGGTCTCCATTTTAGCAATGCTGATCCTTACCGCGACCACGATTAATTACTCAGTGATGAAGCGACTACGCGAGCGTGCAGAAACGCATGCGCTAGCTGGATATCTAAGCTTTGAAGAACTGTGGAATGCGGGTGCAGTATCGCTTCGCATGGTTGGTAGCGAGAGTTCTGAATTCAAAGGCCCGAACCTCCATTGGACAACTTTTGCTGAAGGCCTGCCAAAAACTGAAGCTGAAAAATCAGAAGATAGAACGGGTCGGAAAAAATGATCGGCCGGGGTCGAAGGGATAGACGTGCATCAGATGCCGAACTTGAACTTTGGCAGAGAGCCGTTTCAGATACCGTACCAATTACCAAAAACATTGCAGCTACTGCTCGGAAGCAACGGACAAATATCCATGTCTCCGATCAAACAGCTAAAGAACCAGCTCTCCCATCAACGGGCAGAGCAACTAAAACACAGCCAATTGATAGAAATACCCTAGCCAGACTAAAGAAAGGCCGTATTGAAATTGAGGGAAGACTTGATCTACACGGCTTGAGCGCTTCGCAAGCTGAGCAAGCTCTGCATCGCTTTCTTCTCTCTAGTCATACAATCGGGCGAAAAGCTGTTCTGGTGATAACAGGGCGCGGCCTTAACCCAGATACTAACGGTCCTGGTATTTTGAAACGCGAAACACCTCTATGGCTAGATAGAATGCCAGAAATTGTTTCCTCATATGCCCAGGCAGACAGACGTCACGGGGGAGAAGGTGCTTTATACGTGCGCCTCAGACGCAAAAAGAGAGCGATTCCCGTAAAATGACCCCCAGCGCAATTTTAGCTGCAACAATTGAGATTATGGAGCAACAGGTGGAGCGGTCCGGTCCTTTGGACCTAATTACTGGCCGCTACCTTCGCCAACGAAGATACATCGGCTCAAAAGACCGGTCATCACTCATGGTTCGGGTCTTTGGACTAGCTCGCAGGCATTTTCGAATTGGGTGGCGCTTAGAACGAGCTGGCGCGCCTACGACACCACGTGCTCGTGTTATTGCGGACCTAATACTTACTGATGACCTGGAGCTGGATGCTATTTCAGCTCTATTTAACGGCGAGGGCCATGCTCCAAGAGCACTTGATTCTTCTGAATGGAGCTGGCTACTTCGATTAGGCTCATCCCCACTGGAAACCAGTGAAATGCCCGCACCAGTGCGACTGGAATGTCCGAACTGGGCTTGGAATGGCTTGAAAAAGGCTTTCGGGGAAAAAACTGAGTTGCAACTTCAGTCCCTTCTTCAGGAAGCTCCACTAGATCTCAGGGTTAATACACTTAAAACTGATACAAGAAGAGCTTTAAATGCAATTAAAAAAGCAGGTTTTCTTGCGGAATTCACACCCCTTTCAGTCACAGGCATAAGGCTAGAGCAGAGGGTAGCACTTGGCCGCCTGCCAGGACTACTAGAGGGATCTGTCGACCCCCAGGATGAAGGTTCTCAATTAGCAGCGGCGGCTCTGAATCCACAGCCAGGCGAACGTATTGCTGACTTTTGTGCAGGTGCAGGCGGCAAGACACTCGCTATGGCTGCGGCTATGAGAAATAAAGGCAGAATCCTTGCCCTAGATGATGACCAAAGGCGCCTGGATCGAGCTGCCCCAAGATTGGCAAAAGCTGGTGTGGATATTGTAGAGAGGCGACTTCTTACGCCAGGTCGAGATACCTGGCTCAAGCGACAGGCTGGCAAATTTGACGGCGTTCTTATTGATGCTCCCTGCTCCGGTGTTGGAGCGTGGCGCCGAAACCCAGATGCTCGATGGGGCCGTGGACAGCCAGACATTGCAAGCTTAACCAAGTTACAGTCAGAAATTCTCGATCGCGCTGCACGTCTTGTACGACCAGGAGGAAGGCTAGTTTACGTAACGTGTTCGTTAATTCCTGAAGAAAATGAATTACAAACAAGTGCATTTCTTTCACGAACCCCAGGGTTTTCTTACGGAACTCCTATTAATTTTCCTGTAAAGACCGATGACGGTCATGTCACTCTAACTCCAAGCGATACCGGGACTGACGGGTTTTTTATTGCTTGGCTGAATCGGGAAATATGATCCATTAATGTTCAATCCGCGTAACAACACGAAACGAACTTACC
The DNA here is from genome assembly GCA_008081395.1 of Rhodospirillales bacterium. Lineage (GTDB taxonomy): Bacteria > Pseudomonadota > Alphaproteobacteria > Bin95 > Bin95 > VMCJ01. The sequence continues at coordinate 18,262 of VMCJ01000108.1, forward strand.
TCGTTCGTTTTTAAGGTCCAATTGAGAAGTGTTAGGTAAGATTGAAAATGTCCAATGAGTTCCACGTAGCTGAGGAAGACCTCTTTGAGTATGGGGCGGGCGCGTTAGAGGAAGCATGGAGTCTGGCAATAGCTGCTCATCTGTCATTCTGTACTTCTTGTCGATCAGCAACAGAACAGTTCGAAGCACTCGGCGGAATCGCGCTAGAGGACCTATCCCCTTCAGAGTTGGATGCAAACTCCCTAGCTTTGTGCCTCAAAACACTTGATGAACAAGCCCCTGAAGGCAATGAGTTTAGTGTTTCCGAAGGTAGTATTTTGCCTGGGGTGCTTCAAAAATATGTTGGATCCGATTTAGACCAAATTCAATGGAAACGTGTTGGCGGAGGGGTAAAGCAGGCCATTATTCCAACTAAAGGCAACGCTACCGCTCGTTTGCTTCGCATACCTCCAGGCGTCGCAGTTCCTGAGCACAGCCATAATGGAACAGAATTAACCGTTGTTTTAGCGGGCTCGTATGTAGACGGACCTCATCTGTTCGAGCGTGGTGACATTCAACAAGCTGACACTGAGGTGCACCACTCCCCTAGCGTTGTAGGGGCGGAAGAATGCGTGTGCTTAGTCGCAACTGACGCACCGCTTAAATTCAAATCGATTGTGCCAAGAGTAGTACAAAAATTTATCAGTCTGTGAGATCAATTACATAGTCAAAATTCAACTACCGCCTCGACTACGAGGACGCAACCTTCTTACCGCAACCAAAAATTTAACATCTTTCTGCCGATGACTAAACCGCAGTTTCAAATGATTTAAAGTCCGACGGAACTTGTTTGATTTTTGAAATCAAATCAGCGTGACGATCATCTTCGATATCATCTGGCAAATCTAACCTTATGGTATCAACGACACCTCCAAAAGAATCAGATATCGCTTGTGGCAGATTTTCATAAGTTCCAATTGCCGCGAACAGAGCGACGACGTCATCGGAAACCTCTCCAGCAAGTTCTGACCAACGCCCTTCCTTAGACATCGCGTGGAGTTTCAAGCCCAGATCCTCAAGACCATGCTGCTCAAATACTGGCAAATAGGTGCGAGTCGACCCATAAAACCCAACACGGTATCGAGCCCAATCTACACGTTTTTTAACAGCCTCCTCATCTGGCCCAGTACAAATGAAGCCTCCTCCGGAAATCTCGACCGCAGCGCGTTTGCGATTTGCCCGCGCCATACCTTCTTCAATCTTAGGCATACACACGTTTTCAATATATTTTCGAGTGCAGAAACTGTGGAGACGAACGCCATCGGCAACACGGCCCGCCATTCGAAGCATGTCAGGCCCAACCGCAGCTAGACTTATTGGAGGTAAAGAAAACCCAGTCTTTGGCGGAGAAAATTCTGGTGTCATCAAAGTGAATTGATAGTGCTCACCTTCGAATTTTAGCGGTTCGCCATATTCCCAACAACGCCAAATAGCTCGGATTGATTGAACGTATTCGCGAAGACGCGGTACGGGTGCGAACCAAGGTGTAGAAAATCGGCGCTCATTATGACCCTTGACTTGAGAACCCAACCCAAGCTCAAACCGGCCTCCGGACTGTGCATTAAGATCCCAACCAATATTAGCGGTAATCATTGGGCTCCGCGGAAAAGCAACCGCAATGGATGTACCAAGCTGGACTTTTTGTGTTTCTTGGGACGCCAGAGCCAGTGGCATAAATGGATCGTGGGCGAGTTCAGAGCTAGCAACGCCATCATAACCGACAGCCTCAGCCCACTGCGCACGGGATGAAGCTCGTTGCCAGTTATCAGTCGGGAGTTGGCAAATAACCCGCATAGCGATTTCCTGTCTGTTTTTGTTAGGTAAAGTTTAACCAAACCTGACCCAAGATTAAAATGGAGACTAAGCTCACTAGCTATTTTAGTGAAGCGGGCCTAAATAGCGCTAGCGCGGGGTAAGCTGCGCGATACGTTAGGACCTTAGAAATCCCGGGGCCGATATCGAAGCTCCAGGGAGCTGTCACTGCAGGGGATCGTGGTCTCCTACACACGGCGCCCACCTCACTTGGTGAGGTCCCGGAGGATTCGTTCCAGTCCGACGGTCAAGCGGCACCCCGCGCACCCCGGAGGGATAAACAGCATGCTCCCAATTGCTTCTGCAAAAGACTCCCTGCGCAAAGAGATGACCGCGCGCCGAAGGCATTTATTCAGCCAGAAACCGGGCGCTGGAGAGATAATTGCGCAGATTGCATTAAGCCACGGGCTTACGAAAACGGATGATATAATTAGCGTCTACTGGCCAATAAATAGCGAGCTGGACTGCAGACCTTTAATAAAGGCTCTATGGCAAATTGGCCGGCGCATTGCTCTGCCAACTTCCTCTGAAGAAAATAACCTCATGGTCTTTCGACGTTTCTCATCTGATACTGCGTTAGTGCCAGGTCTCTTTGGAACCCTACAGCCTCCGGAATCAGCGATTACTGTTGAACCAAATGTTCTTTTCCTGCCTGTACTCGCATTTGATGCATCTGGCAGGCGACTTGGATACGGTGGGGGTTTCTATGACCGAAGCCTTGCAAAGCTTCGAAAAAATAAATTTGTAAAAGCGTACGGCCTCGCTTTTTCAGAGCAAGAGCGTGAACGAGTCCCAACAGATGCCCTTGACCAGCCTCTAGACGGTATTCTAACCGAATTGGGTTTTCGGAAATTTGATTATAGCTAAAAAAAATTTGTAGAGGTTTTCTATGCGCATACTGTTCCTTGGAGATATAGTGGGGCGTTCTGGGCGCGAAGCTGTTGTTGCTGCAGCTCCCGGCCTTCGTGATAGCTTAGACCTCGATCTTCTTGTGGTTAATGGAGAAAATTCAGCCCATGGCTTTGGCATCACACCCAAAATCTGCAAAGAGCTCTATTCAGCAGGCGTAGACGTCATAACGACGGGCAATCACATATGGGACAATCGTGAAATCCTCACCCATATTGACGACGATAGAAAACTGGTGAGGCCCCTAAATTACCCAATAGGAACACCTGGCCGTGGTTGGGCAATTGTAGAAACTGAAAGAGCTGGAAAAGCTCTTATCGCGAATGTGATGCTCCGTCTATTTATGGATCCCCTAGATTGCCCATTTCAAGCAATGGACAAGGTCATGGCCACTGCTCTGCTAGGACGGGATGTTTCAGCCATCGTAATCGATATGCATGGAGAAGCTACAAGCGAGAAAAGGGCTATGGGCCACTTCCTAGATGGGCGAGCCTCTTTAGTAGTAGGCACTCACTCGCATGTTCCAACAGCAGATGGGCACATCATGACCGGAGGAACAGCCTACCTAACTGATGCTGGCATGTGTGGAGACTATGACTCAGTAATTGGCATGAGGAAGGAGGTGTCGGTACAAACTTTTCGCAGCAAGCGGCGCGGAGAAAGAATGGGCCCAGCAGATGGCCAAGGATCTTTGGCTGGTATTTTTGTCGAAACAGACTCAAAAACGGGACTGGCGAAAGAAGTTCGACCTTTTAGAGAGGGGTTTGGGTTAGAGCCCTCATAATATTCGGGTAGCGTTCGAGTAACTTTCGAGTTTTTTCAAGCCTGGATTTAGTAATAAAAATAACCGAAGGCAGACACGCTTCATGTTTCACCTATCAAGTGCTTTAGCCGCTTAATTATCGATATTTCTATGATCCAACAGGGATCTTTTATAGAGACCCTCAAACAGTCAAAATAACCAAAATAAATTTAGTTTTTTAACGACTACGTCTTGTTGATCTTGAATTCCCGCACTTTATCTTGAGCGATTCGTTGGCGTACCTGCCGACTTTGAGTATGATCAAATATGATACACACAGACATTGAAACATTGGCAGTAGGTAACAGCAATGGCGGGCCACTCACAATTTAAGAATATCATGCATCGCAAAGGTGCTCAGGATGCAAAACGCGCCAAAATATTTACCCGCATTGGTAGAGAAATAATGGTAGCTGTTAAAACAGGCGGCGGACCAGATCCTTCAGGAAACCCTGCTCTTAGGGCTGCGATCCAAGCGGCTCGTGGTGCAAATATGCCTAATGACCGTATTGACCGTGCTATCAAACGCGCATCAGGCGCGGATGGAGAAGCAGAAAACTTCGAAGAAGTTCGGTATGAAGGATATGGACCAGGTGGGGTCGCATTGATCGTTGAGACCCTCACGGACAACCGCAATCGAACAGCGGCTGACGTTCGCGCAGCTTTTAATAAATATGGTGGCTCTCTAGGAGAAACTAACTCAGTCGCTTTCATGTTTGACCGAGTGGGGCTCGTTATTTACGAGGACCCTAAGCTGGACCACGACACAGTTTTTGAAGCTGCACTGGAAGCCGGAGCAGAAGACGTTCAATCCAGTGAAGAACTGCATGAAATTTTCACAGCGGCCGATGATCTTTCCAACGTTCGAGAAAATCTTGAAGGCACCTTTGGCTCACCTTCTTCAGCGAGACTAGCTTGGCGACCACAAAATTCCACGCCAGTTGATAGTGATAAAGCTCACACCTTGATGAAGTTACTTGAAGTCCTGGATGAGCATGACGACGTCCAAACCATTTTTGGTAATTACGATATACCCGATGATGTGATGGCTGAGCTTGCCAACTAATATGTCATCGCCTCGCCGTATAATTGGTCTTGACCCTGGATTGCAGCGGACTGGGTGGGGTGTGATTGTGGCCGAAGGGAACCGTCTTTCACATATAGCTAACGGCGTTATACAAACAATGGCAAAAGCACCAATTCCTGAACGCTTAACTGAAATAGATGCGGGTATATCTGCAGTAATAAGTGAATTTCACCCAGATGAAGCGGCTGTCGAGGAAACATTTTTGAATAGAAATCCCGGCACTACCTTAAAGCTTGGACTAGCTCGAGGGGTTGTACTCCTTACCCCTGCACGAGCTGGACTGCCAGTATCAGAATATGCTGCTAAAGAAGTCAAAAAATCGCTGGTTGGTTATGGTTCAGCGGATAAAACGCAAGTAGCCGCGATGGCCTCTCGCTTATTACCCGGTGTCGAGTTTGCCAATGAGGACGCAGCTGATGCCATTGCCGTAGCAATTTGTCATGCACACGCCAGTCAAACTATGAACCGGTGGGCCAAGGTCGCCAATCAATGATAGGTCGTCTAACAGGAATTGTTGAAGACTTGGGTGGCAATCAAGCAATCGTCGACGTCAATGGCGTGGGGTACCTTGTTTATTGCTCCTCAAAAACACTTGCCGTTGCCGAAACAGGTTCGCCCGTGCGGCTAGAAATAGAAACACAAGTGCGGGAAGATGCATTCATTCTTTATGCGTTTGCGGCAAAACAAGAAAAAAACTGGTTCAAACTCCTGACCAGCGTGCAAGGTGTAGGTGGTCGGGTGGCATTACAAATCCTATCTGCTCTTGGACAAGATGAACTTGCTACGGCTATTCTTTCTGAGGATAGAAAGGCTGTTTCTCGTGCCGATGGTGTTGGTCCTAAGCTAGCACAACGTATCATCTCAGTTCTCAAAGACCGGGTAATTGAAACTGACACCGCCCCAAATATTTTGCATCCAAGTGATGAAGCAAGCTCAAGCAGTCAAAGTGGGGCAGAGCACACGGAAGCCATTTCGGCCCTTGTAAATTTAGGGTACGGACGTGCAGAGGCATTCTCTGCCGTATCGCGCGCCGTGAGCAAAATTGGAACAGATGCAACGCTGTCTGCTCTTATAACGGCATCGCTTAAAGAGGCGGCTGGTTCATGACGGAAGATCGTCTTATTGATGCTTTGGCTCATGACGATGATTCTGGTGAAGCCTCCATGCGGCCAGAACGTCTGTCAGACTTTGTTGGCCAAGCTAAAGTGCGTGAAAACTTAGAAGTTTTTGTAAAGGCCGCAAAAAATCGAGGTGATGCACTAGACCATGTGCTTTTGATTGGTCCCCCAGGCCTCGGTAAAACAACGTTAGCGCAGATTGTGGCGGCTGAACTGGGTGTTGGTTTTCGAGCAACTTCAGGGCCAGTAGTAGCGCGCGCCGGCGACCTTGCTGCTCTCCTTACAAACTTACAGCCCCGCGATGTACTTTTCATTGACGAAATACATCGTCTTAATCCTGCCGTAGAAGAAATTCTCTATCCAGCAATGGAAGACTTTCATCTGGATTTAATCATAGGAGAAGGACCAGCGGCGCGCTCAGTCCGTATCGACTTACCTCCATTTACTCTAGTAGCTGCAACAACTAGAGCCGGACTGGTACAAGGACCTCTTCGGGACCGGTTTGGAATCCCACTACGCCTTGGTTTTTACACTGTAGAGGAATTATCCCGCATTGTTATGCGTGGCGCAGGAATTCTTTCCACCTCTATGACACTAGATGGAGCCGAAGAAATAGCTAGGCGGTCGCGCGGCACTCCGAGAATTGCTGGACGCCTACTCCGCCGGGTCAGAGACTTCGCTGCAGTTGAGGGCCTTGATAACATAGATGCCCATGCAGCCGATCGAGCATTGTTGAGATTGGAAGTTGATACCGAAGGTTTAGATGCCATGGATCGCCGCTATCTTGCCTGCTTGGCAGAACGTTACAACGGAGGACCAGCTGGGGCGGAAGCACTGGCGGCTGCACTCGCTGAACAACGGGACGTAATTGAAGACGTTATAGAGCCTTTTCTTATTCAACAAGGCTTTGTGCTAAGAACACCAAGAGGGCGCATGCTACCTCCTAAAGGCTACCAAGCAATTGGGATTACGCCACCTACAAAATCAGGCGAGGGGGATCTGTTCAACTAATGAACAGCGCCGCCCCCGAAACCCTAACGGTCCGAGTGTACTACGAAGATACAGACGCTGGCGGAATTGTTTATCATGCCGCTTATCTTCGGTTTGCAGAACGCGGGAGGACAGAATTTGTCCGAAAACTTGGTATAGACCAGCAACAGTTGCGCATTGAAACAGGTTCTGGCTTCGTTGTGACGTCGCTTACCATCGATTATCTGAAACCCGCTTTCCTCGACGACACTTTAACGATCACCACGGAGATTGATCGTATTCGACCTGCCAGCGTGAATTTTAAACAGACGGTGGCTCGGGAGAGCCAAATTATAGCCCATCTTAAAGTTCGAGTTGCGTGTTTAGATGGTGATGGACGTTTAACACGACTACCAAGAGCTTTTGCTATATCGCCTTAGTTCCGCCCTTTTTTTGGCTAGAAAGAATAAAATTATGGATAACACAATTGTATCTGAGGCTGTTAGCCAGTCTGGCGGACTTTCCCCAGTAGAGCTTTTTCTCGCCGCAGACTTCGTCGTTAAGACAGTAATGGCAATTTTGCTTGCTCTATCAGTCTGGTGCTGGGCTGTAATTGTAGCCAAGTGGCGTCTGATCGTTCAGCTTAATAAGGATGCCTCCGATTTTGAGGATGCATTTTGGTCTGGTGGATCACTTGATGAACTTTACGATAGGGTTAGTAGCAATCCTCTAGATCCTATGACATCTGTTTTTTCTGTCGCCATGCGTGAGTGGCGCCGTGCCGCGAATAAAGAACCCCAGAAAAATTTTGGCGTAGGCCTAAAAGAACGCCTAGACCGGGTAATGTCTGTAGCTATCGGTAGGGAAATGTCACTAATTGAGAAGGGCATGACAGTTCTCGCCTCAACTGGATCTACAGCTCCATTTATCGGTCTCTTTGGAACAGTCTGGGGTATTATGAATAGCTTTGGCGCGATTGCTGCTGAAAAGACCACAAATCTTGCCGTCGTAGCACCCGGGATTGCAGAGGCTCTATTTGCCACTGCAATGGGTTTATTCGCTGCAATTCCTGCTTCCCTTGCCTACAATAAATTTGCGGCAGACATGAATCAGTATTCTGGCCGACTTGAGACTTTTGCTGGTGATTTCCAAGCAATTCTCTCCCGTCAAATTGATGAGGAGGGATAGAGCATGGCGGGTGGCCTGATTGGGCGCAGCACTGGAAATAGGAGAGGACGTCATAGGCCTCTAGCTGAAATAAATGTAACACCATTTGTTGATGTTATGCTGGTGCTTTTAATTGTTTTTATGGTCACCGCACCACTTTTAACCGTGGGAGTTCCTGTCGAACTACCAAAAACGGCAGCAGCTCAGCTTGTCGACCGAGACGAGCCTCTAATTGTCACTGTAGATAGCGAAGGACGCGTCTTTCTTCAGGAGACTGAGCGCAGTTTAGATGCCTTGATTGCCACACTGAACGCAATTCGTGCTGAAAAGCCAGATGGCACTATCTATGTACGAGGCGACAAAGAAATAGCTTATGGCGAAGTAATGCAGGTTATGGGAGCTCTTGTTAAAGCAGGCATTACGAAGCTTTCACTTGTAGCTGAAACACCCAATTCAGGTCGTTGAGCCCGTGCATGGCAACATACTCGTCTCATTTTTGGGCCATATTGCCCTTATCCTCGTGATGGCTTTCGGCCTACCAAGCTTTTTTCAGCCGGAAGAAACTGGTTTAACAGCTAATAGCGTCGGGATTATTAGCGAGGTTCAACTTGCAGAGCTCAAAAGTGGTGGATTGCCACCACCAAAAGATGCAAAGAAAAGTAAAACCTCAGATGCGAAAACTCGTCCTACTCCAGCTGCCAAATCAAAAGAACCTAATTCAGCAAACTCGCCTAGGTCAGCCCCAACTTCGGCAAAAAAATCATCTAAAAACGCGAAAGCCAATTCTTCGGCAGCATCACCGACAGCTAAAGCAGCTCCCCGCCCATTACCGCCAAAACGGTCTAAGTCTCTGGAGGCGAAGAAACCTAAGCCTGAAGCAACTAAAACTAAACCGCCTAAAGTAGCGGCACGAACATCGACAGAAAAACTGCAAACTAAAAAACCGGCCCCTGTGCCACCACGCCGTACTGTTGAGGCAAAGCTCCCACAAAAACCGGCACCTAAACCTCAGCCCCCAAAACCAGCAGTCAAACCTATGCCCAAGGAAAACGCAGATGATGCATTCGCTAACCTAATTGGGGGTGCCATTGGAGTAGAAAATAAAAAAGATGATATGAGTGCGATTGCTGACGCGTTAGGCGTTGGCGTATCCAGCGGCCCTTTATCCAATACTATTCAACAAGCTATAGCATCACGACTTGGAATGTGCTGGACCCCATTGAAGGGAGCGCCAGGGGCAGAAGATCTTATCGTTGAAGTTAGAATCCGATTATTGCCCACTTCAGAGGTAGACCAAGTTGAGATAGTCAAAAGACCCCCAGGTCAATTCGGCAATGTAGCTGCCCAGAGAGCGGAACAAGCTGTGCGCAAATGTAATCCATTCAATAAATCAGGTATTTTAACGCTGCCATTAAATAAATATCGAGACTGGCGAGAAATGCGTATTACCTTCGATCCCCGCAAGTACACAGGTTAGGAACTCCCGAATGAAACGAATTCTTCAGATCCTGATTCCTCTGGTCTTAATGCTGAACATGGCATCACCTGCACAGTCGCAACTTAGGATCTCTGTTGAGGATGGTCTTCGCGAACCATTACCAATCGCGTTTGCCCCTTTCATAGCTAAAAGTGGCTCCTCTGCCGGCATGGGACAGAATTTGGCTGATGTGGCTATTGCTGATCTCGAAAGTTCACGCCTTTTTAGAGCAATCGACCCAACAGCATTCATCCAAACTCCAGCTGCTGCTGCCATCGCACCTCGATTTTCAGATTGGCGCCAAATCAATGCGCAAGCACTAATTACAGGCACAGTGGGAGGTGAACCAGACGGCCGTATCCGGGTCGAGTTTCGCCTTTGGGATGTTCTCGGGGAATCTCAGCTTGTTGGCCAAGCATATGTAACTCAGAAGGAAAATTGGCGGCGGGTTTCCCATTTGGTAGCCGATACCATCTACAAATGGCTGACCGGAGAAAAAGGTTATTTCGATACTCGTGTAGTCTATGTAGCAGAGTCGGGTGCCGCAGACCGAAAGATTAAACGTTTGGCCATCATGGACCAAGATGGTGCCAACCATTCCTACCTTACCAGTGGAAGAAATCTTGTTCTAACGCCGCGCTTCTCTCCCTCTCGCCAAGAAATTACCTACATGTCTTATGCCGGGCGTCGTCCACGTGTCCGCATCTTGAATGTTGATACCAATCAAGATGAAACATTAGGACCGATTGACGGTATGACTTTTGCGCCACGTTTCTCTCCAGATGGGGAGAAATTGCTATTCTCCGCAGAACAGCGTGGTAATTCAGACGTTTTTGTCCTTGATCTTCGCAGTCGAAAAAGAGTGCGGTTAACTAATCATCCTGCGATCGATACATCACCCTCTTTCTCACCCAATCAGAGAGAGGTGGTATTCAACTCTGATAGAGGCGGCTCTCCGCAGCTATATGTGATGGCGTCTGATGGAACTAACGCTCGGCGGATCTCATTTGGTGGGGGACGCTACGCAACCCCAGTATGGTCTCCACGTGGGGACCTTATAGCGTTTACAAAGATTGAAGGAGGCCGGTTTGGTATTGGGGTAATGCGGTCGGACGGCTCCAATGAACGAATGTTATCTCAATCGTATTTCGAAGAGTCGCCAACTTGGGCACCAAATGGTCGAGTGATTATGTTCTTCAGGCGAACCCCAACCGATCGCCAAGGACGAGGTGGGAAAAGCCGTCTATTTATTGTTGACGTAGCAGGGGGTGAACCTAGGGAAATAAAGACACCTGGGGATGCATCCGACCCTGCTTGGTCTCCACTATCACCATAGTTTAAAGAATCTTTCCTACACAACCTTGAGGTATTGTTTTGGTTCAAGTACTACAGGAGTAACCAAAGCGTTGGTTTGAAGGTCGTCAAGAACTTTTTCGGCGCTGCATTTTGGGGAAGCTAAAAGATGAAGCTTAAAAATTTAGCAATTATTGGCATTGCTCTACTGATGAGCGCTTGCGCGGCAACTAACGACCAAGCTGCATCAAGCGGATCTGCATCTGGCGCAAGCGGTGACTCGGCAAAAAGTCAAATGTCTCGCGACGTCTCCACCTCTTCGAGCTCAGCATATGCTCCGGGCAGCCAGGAAGAGTTGCAGGAGTCAATCGGAGATCGTGTGTTCTTTGACACAGATCGTTATGACCTCTCTGCCGAGGCTCAGGCAATTGCAGGCTCATGGGCGGATTGGATGAAAAAGCACCAAAACGTTCAAATTGAGATCGAAGGACACGCCGATGAGCGAGGAACCCGCGAGTATAACCTTGCGTTGGGAGCTCGCCGGGCTAACGCCGTGAAAGATTTTCTTACCTCTCTCGGTGTTCAAGCCAATCGGGTGAGCACCGTATCCTACGGAACTGAGCGTCCAGAGGCTCTAGGCTCGAATGAAGAAGCTTGGTCCAAAAACCGTCGAAGCGTGGCGGTAGTTCGCTAATTAGCGCCATGGATTTGGCGCATTGTCGCAATATTGGAGCGGCATGCGGTTACTGAGTTTCTCTCTTGCAATTATTGTTGCTACGCTGGGCCCGCCACTGGCGGCTCAGCCAGCAACGCCCGACGAACTCGCCTTCAGACAGCGTCTTGAAGAGAGACTGCAAGGTCTGGATCTTCAGCTTCGCGAGTCGACTGGCGCAATAGAAAAACTGCAATTTGAGCTTCGTAGCGCCTATCAGCGCATTGAAAAGCTGGAATCAGAACTCGCTGCAAGTCGGAAGCCTGTCGATTCTACCACTAAGAATGAGACTTCAAAACCTGCTCCTCTGCAGCCCTCCCAATCGTCAGCCCCGAATAATCTTCCAGGAACATTGCCCGCTGGGGACGCTCAAGTCGAGTACGATGCTGCGTTCGGTCTTCTCAGACGAGGCGAGTTTGAGGCTGGAGAACAAGCGTTCAATGTATTTCTTATGCAACATCCCGAGCATAAATTAGCCGGAAATGCTCGATACTGGATTGCTGAAACACTTTACGCGCGTCAGAGGTTTCAAGAGGCTGCTAGCGCCTTTTTAGAAGCTTGGCAAAAAGACATTCGCGGACCTAAAGCACCCGATAATCTTCTTAAGCTGGGTCTTTCTCTTGGAAAGATGGGCAAAAACAAAGAAGCATGCATTAGCCTCAATAAACTCCTCTCAGATTATGCTGATGCACCTGCCAGAATAAGTAACATCGCGTCGCGCGAACGTCAGTCTATGAACTGCGGCTGATGGCTGTAGAGCCAGACTGGTCTCCTCAACCCGTCTCCGTTGGGGCATTTGCAGCGACCATGGCTCGATTAGAGCCCTTCGAACCTCAACCCTTACTTGCTGTAGCAGTGTCCGGTGGGCCGGATAGCATGGCACTTGCTATGCTCGCCAGTGACTGGGCACGTCAGCGTGGAGGTTCTGTACATGCCATTCTTATTGACCATGGTTTGCGCGCAGAATCAGAAGATGAAGTGCGAATTGCATCAGATGCATTATCTGCCCGCGGCATAGAAACCACTATAGAAACATTGTCAGGTCCAGCCCCACGAAACGGCAAACCAGCATGGGCGAGGCAAGAGAGATATAAAAGCCTTATGATGACTACCCATAGGCTTGGAGCACTTCATCTTCTTACCGGACATCATCGCGACGACCAGGCTGAAACTTTCATCCTAAATCTGGAAAGAGGCAGCGGGGTAAAAGGACTTTCTGGAATGGCAGCAAACCGAGGGGTTGGCTCAGCAAGGATTATTCGCCCACTTTTAAATTTTTCAAAAGCGCAATTGCACTCCACAGCGTTAATGTATGGCTTGCCGGTAGCCCACGATCCAAGCAACCAGGACTTTCGCTACTCTCGCACTCGGGTCAGAGCGCAATTGGACAACTTAGAAATTAGGCGCCTGGCCGATACATCCGCTCGACTTGCAAACGAAGACATAGCTCTAGAGCTTGCCGTATCAAACTTGGCCGCCAACGCACTTACAATTACCCCTTTAGGTGAAGCAACCATCACAATGAAGAAAATGGCGGAAGCGCCGGCTGTTATTGCCCTTCGACTTTTTACGCGTATAGCTCATGCAATAGGCGGTCGCGAGACCCCTCCAAGACAAGAGCGCGCCGAAGCGGCTTTGAACCAAATTATTTCGAAAACAAAGTCAAAACTGACACTCGGAAGCGCAATTATCACTAGGGTTGAGGATCGGCTGAATTTTCGCAAAGAACTTGGCAAAAACCCTCTTCCTGAAATCACTAGCCCAGGTCACTGGGACGGTAGATTTGACGTTGCTGTCTATCCATTCTGGCCTGAAAACTGTGTAGTTCGAGGACTAGGCTATGAAGGACTCCGACAACTTGAATCTTCCACTGCCAAGAATCGAATTTATCGATCTACCCCAAGGTCCGTGCTCGCAGCGGCCCCTGCTCTTTGGCAAGGCAAGCAGCTATTAATTGGACCAAGTCTTGCGGGCGAATTTATGGGAATTGACCAAACCTACTTACAGGTATCGTTTCGGCCACGAAGACCAATTGCTCCTTGTTAAACGCACATAGAGACTTATGTGTATAAAACGTACAGAATAACGCTACCGATTCTGCTGATAGCGAAAAGACAATAGAGAGAAGTTTTGTGAAGGGCATTTCAAAAAATATGCTGATTTGGGCCGCTATCTTTGTGGCCCTCGTTCTTCTATTCCAAGCCTTTCAGGGTGGGAGCCTCCAAGGTGGGTCTAGCAAACTTCGGTATTCCGAGTTTGTTGCCCAGCTGAAGGATGGAAGAGTCCAAGAAGCAATTATTCAAGGCCGGAACGTTTCGGGACGGCTTTCTGATGGAACAACCTTCCAAACTTACTCACCCGACGATCCCCAACTGGTTCAAAGATTAATTGATGCTGGCGTCAACGTTACTGCGGCGCCCGAGGAAGAAAATCGACTGCTTTCAGTGCTTATCTCGTGGTTCCCCATGCTCCTCCTGGTAGGTGTTTGGATTTATTTTATGCGGAACATGCAAGGAGGTGCCGGTCGAGCCATGGGCTTCGGAAAGTCTAAGGCGAAGCTGCTCACAGAGAAATCAGGTCGTGTAACTTTTGAAGATGTGGCCGGGATCGAAGAAGCTAAAGGGGAGCTTGTAGAAATCGTAGAATTTTTACGGGATCCTCAGAAATTTCAACGACTTGGAGGGAAAATTCCAAAGGGCTGTCTTCTTGTAGGCCCCCCAGGCACGGGTAAAACTTTGTTAGCTAGGGCCATCGCTGGCGAGGCTAACGTTCCTTTTTTCACAATTTCTGGCTCAGACTTTGTCGAAATGTTCGTCGGCGTTGGTGCAAGCCGCGTCCGCGATATGTTCGAGCAAGGTAAAAAGAATGCTCCATGCATTATTTTCATAGATGAAATTGATGCCGTAGGTCGTCATCGGGGCGCTGGACTCGGCGGAGGCAATGATGAGCGTGAACAAACTCTGAATCAAATGCTTGTTGAAATGGATGGCTTTGAGGCCAACGAGGGAGTAATCCTCATCGCAGCAACCAACCGACCAGATGTTTTAGACCCTGCACTTCTACGACCCGGTCGTTTTGATAGGCAAGTTGTTGTTCCCAATCCCGATATCCGAGGCAGAGAGCAAATTCTCAAAGTCCACATGCGCAAAATTCCTCTTGGCAGTGACGTAGACGCTAGGGTTATAGCGCGCGGAACGCCGGGGTTCTCTGGCGCAGACCTTGCTAACCTGGTCAATGAAGCCGCCCTCATGGCTGCACGTCGTAACAAGCGAACTGTATCCATGTCAGAAATGGAAGACGCCAAGGATAAGGTCCTCATGGGCGCCGAGCGGCGGTCTATGGTTATGTCCGAAGATGAAAAGAAACTAACCGCTTATCACGAAGCTGGTCATGCCGTGGTCATGCTTCATGTTAAAGGGCACGAACCCCTCCACAAAGTCACGATTATTCCACGTGGACGGGCCTTAGGTTTGGCAATGTATTTACCTGAGCGGGACAGGCTTTCGCAGTCCATAACTGAAATTAAAGCGCTAATCGCGAGCGCGTTTGGTGGGCGAGTGGCGGAGGATATGATTTTTGGAGCGGAGAACGTCACCACTGGCGCCGCCCAGGATATTAAAGTGGCCACTCAGTATGCGCGACGGTTAGTTACTGAGTTTGGCTTCTCTGACAAACTCGGGCCTCTGCGCTATGCGGATAACGAAGAAGAAGTCTTCCTGGGGCATTCAGTTACTCAACGAAAAAATGTATCCGATGCAACAGCTGCAGTGATTGATTTAGAGACTCGGCGATTTGTTGAAGAGGGTGAGGCTGAAGCTCGACGCATTCTAGAAACATATCGCAATGAGCTAGAAATGATTGCAGAGGCACTGCTCGAACATGAAACTCTTGACAGATCTGATATTGATGGACTGTTGCGAGGTGAACCCATTGAACGGTCTAAACCGACAGAACCTCCCGAAGGTGCGCCTACTGGCGGCGGCCCAAGGTCGTCTATCCCTGGGGGAAAACGGCGTCGTGGCTCTGGACCAACTGGAGACCCTGCACCTCAGCCCAGTAGCTAGTCATCGGACGTTTTATAGGCTGACTTGCCGTGGAAAATAATTTTAGGACAGATCGGATATTCCTTATTAAGGATTATTGATCTAAAACCTTGTTCATAAATGTTTGAACCTGATGCGTGATTAGGAGGGGAGCTATGGCTGCAGACAATCGTCCGCTATCGCCGCACCTGCAAATTTATCGGCCCCAATGGACATCATTTTTATCAATTTTGCATCGAGGCACAGGTATAGTTCTATCTATTGGCATCATCTACATCGCATGGTGGTTAACCGCTGCCGCGACGGGTGGGGATTACTATAAAACCTTTGAATGGTTTGCCGGTTCAATCATCGGCAACCTGTTCTTCATGGGCTTCACATTTTCTTTGTTCTACCATTTAGCCAACGGTATTCGGCACTTGGCTTGGGACACCGGTAGAAATTTAGAGTTAGAAGACGCATATAAGTCAGGACTAATGGTGGTGGCTGCTGCCATCATACTAACCGCAATTGCTTGGATAATGGCCCTGGTAGCTTAAAGGATAGTTGAAGATGTCAATGACAAATCCCCTTGCCAGGGTTCGTGGGCTTGGATCTGCAAAAGATGGAACTCATCACTGGATTGTCCAGCGGATGACGGCAGTGGCACTGATTCCACTTACTTTGTGGTTTGTAGTTTCATTGATCAGTCTTATCGGAAGCGATCTGGTTGCGGTCCAATCTTGGCTGTCATCTCCATTCAACGCGGTAATGATGATTTTAACCCTAGTTGCGGGTTTCCATCATGCTCAACTCGGACTCCAAGTGGTTATCGAGGACTACATCCATGGGCATGGAAAGAAAATCGTTGCGCTTTGGGTAATGAAGGGCGCCGCAATCTTCTTTGGGGCAGCTTCTGTCTTTTCTGTAATTAAACTTAGCTTCGGAGGGTGAGGGCATGACTCAGTCCTACGATATCGTTGATCATACGTATGATGTGGTTGTTGTAGGCGCTGGCGGTGCCGGCCTACGCGCAACGTTTGGTTGTGTTCAGGCAGGGCTTAAGACGGCTTGTGTAACTAAGGTGTTTCCAACGCGTAGCCATACTGTAGCGGCACAGGGTGGTATCGCGGCCAGCCTAGCCAATATGTCAGAGGACAATTGGAAATGGCATATGTATGACACCGTTAAGGGGTCAGACTGGTTAGGCGACCAAGATGCAATTGAGTATATGTGCCGACAAGCAGTGCCATCCGTAATCGAGCTTGAGCACTACGGACTTCCCTTCAGCCGTACTCCAGATGGTAAGATTTACCAGCGTCCATTCGGTGGGCACATGCGAAATTTCGGCGAAACACCAGCACAACGTGTTGCAGCGGCAGCAGATAGAACTGGTCACGCTCTTCTTCATACCTTGTATCAACAAAGTCTGAGAAATAATGCTGAGTTCTTCATCGAGTACTTCGCCATTGACCTGATTATGGATGATGATGGGTCCTGCCGGGGCGTTGTTGCTTGGAATCTGGATGACGGCACCATTCATCGGTTCCGTGCTCAAACGGTAATTCTGGCAACTGGTGGATACGGTCGTGCCTACTTCTCAGCGACATCCGCTCATACTTGTACAGGTGATGGAAACGGTATGGTGGCCCGTGCTGGACTGCCAAATCAAGATATGGAATTCGTTCAATTCCATCCAACTGGAATTTATGGTGCAGGCTGCCTCATTACCGAGGGAGTGCGTGGCGAAGGTGGCTACCTTACCAATTCGGAGGGTGAACGCTTCATGGAACGCTACGCTCCAACTGCAAAAGACCTTGCCAGTCGTGACGTAGTTGCTCGTTCAATGACCGTTGAAATACGCGAAGGGCGTGGAGTGGGCTCTGGTGCGGACCACATATATCTGCATCTCGAGCACTTAGGTTCGGAAGTTTTAGAAGAACGTCTACCGGGCATAACTGAAACCGCTAGAATTTTTGCTGGAGTGGATGCTGCAAAACAGCCAATCCCAGTGCTTCCAACAGTCCACTACAACATGGGCGGGGTGCCCACCAACTATAATGGTCAAGTTTTGCGACCTACCGCAGCTGACCCAGCAGCAGTTGTGCCTGGCCTCATGGCTGTTGGTGAATGCGCTAGTGTATCGGTTCATGGCGCAAACCGGTTAGGAGCAAATTCACTGCTAGATCTCGTCGTTTTTGGCAGAGCAGCGGGTCTTTTCTGTGGCGAGAATATAACTCCAGGTGCAAATCAGCCTGAGTTGAAGCCAGGAAGCGATGATTTGGCTCTCTCTAGGTTAGATCGACTCCGCAATGCTGATGGCTCCACCTCTACAGCCGAAATTAGAGATGGAATGCAGCGCACTATGCAGAACAATGCCGCAGTCTTCCGGACAGCTGCAGTTCTTGAAGAAGGCTGCAGAATGATGGACCAGCAGGCTGGAGCGCTTGAAGATATTAAAGTGAATGACAGATCGATGATCTGGAATTCCGACCTAGTTGAGGCTCTTGAATTAGAAAATTTGATGGATTGTGCACTCACAACTATCATGGGAGCAGAGGCTCGCCATGAAAGTCGCGGAGCACATGCGCATGAAGATTATCCAGATAGGAATGATGAGGAGTGGATGAAACACACCCTCGCTTATGTAGATGAAAAGCACAAAGTGCGCCTTGATTATCGACCAGTTCACACATTCACCCTTTCGGACGATATTGAATATATCGAGCCGAAAGAGCGCGTTTACTAAGGTAAGGGATTTAAAATATGGCTGAATTCACCTTACCTAAGAATTCTAAAGTCGGAGAAGGCAAAAGACATCCTGCTCCTTCCGGCGCAACGAATGTTAAGACATTCCGTGTGTATCGCTGGTCCCCCGACGATGACAAGAACCCAGAAGTCGATTCCTTTGAAATTGATATGGACGACTGTGGGCCTATGGTCCTCGACGCTTTGATTAAGATTAAAAATGAGGTGGACTCAACCGTTACATTTAGACGGTCGTGTCGCGAGGGTATCTGCGGTTCTTGTGCCATGAATATTGATGGTACAAATACCTTGGCATGTTTAAAGCCGATTGAAGAGGTGAAAGGCGATGTGAAGGTCTATCCACTGCCTCACATGCCTGTGATCAAAGACCTTGTGCCTGATGTGTCGCAAATTTACGCCCAACTAGCTTCTATTGAGCCATGGCTCAAAACTGTCACGCCACCACCGCCCGACGGCGAACGTCTTCAAAGTCCAGAAGACAGAGCAAAGCTTGATGGGTTGTGGGAGTGCATCCTCTGCTTCTGTTGTTCAACAAGTTGTCCTAGCTATTGGTGGAACGGCGATCGCTATCTTGGCCCCGCCATACTTTTACAGGCATACCGCTGGCTTGCTGACAGCCGTGATGAAGCTAAGGGTGAGCGCCTAGACGCTTTAGAAGACCCATTCCGTCTCTATCGATGTCACACCATCATGAACTGCACCAAGACCTGTCCAAAAGGACTTAACCCAGCAAAAGCTATTGCTGAGGTAAAAAAGATGATGGTGGAGAGGCAAGGCTAACGGCTAGTTGCCGTTAGCTCTGGGATAATTTTTGTCCTTTTTTAGCTGTTTTTATTGTTAAGCTAAGGCCAAAAAACCTTGATCGTTTAAAGCGGTTAAGGTGTGCTGTTATATGTGCAGTTATCCCATTTCGTCCCCTTTAACGGTCTATCTAATGCTCCCATTTCCCGAAGAGTGTTCACCTTCTTATTAAAATGTTTAGACCGAACCAGAGCCGACATGCCCCGTCGCTGGCAAAATTTCCTTAGATATATTGTCATCTGTGAAGGACTGATCATACTTTCTGCGGAGGAGTATGATTAATGCCTAACACCTCAACCAGTGAAGAAATCGCGTTTCAGGAATATCTCAAGGCAGGAGAGGCTAGAGCCATGGCCCTTGAAAACCGTGGGCCTGTTCGCTTCACTGATACAGGGGAACTGCATCCTGAGATTGTGGAAGCGTTCTGGCGCGTGGGTTTCTATGTTTTCGAAAATGTGCTTCGGCCAGAGGAAATTGAAGACCTCAAAAATGATGTTCGACTTATACAGTCTCGTCTGCCTGTCACAAAAGGTGGAAAGTTAGATTCAAACGGCAAATTAGCACTAGGCGCAGACCAGAATGGCCGTAACTTTTACTGGTCCAAACCACTGGCAGATCCTTTTGGCGGAACAGATCTCGCTGGTGGTAGACATCCTGTAAAAATGCGAGAACCAAAACCTAGGGCAGGAACACCGGAAGAGATAGTCTATCTCATTCTTGGCTCACTCCAATACTCGGACGCGTGTCTCCGAGTCTATGGTCACCCAGATTTACTTCGCATTGCGGCAGCAATAAACGGTGAGGACTTCACTCCTTTCAACGAAGCTTTGTTTATAAAGGCGCCGGGCCTTGGAGCGTCGGTTGCTTGGCATCGGGATGGACTGACCCACTATGATTCCCCCAACTGGGATGAAGGCGTGCACGGTTTCAATTTTATGGGACAAGTATTCGGTTGTACGGCTGCAAATGGGGTATGGGTCGTCCCTGGCAGCCACAAACTGCGCCGCGTTGATATCCCAGCAATGGCTGCCGCGGCACAATCTGACCAATTTCCAGATGCAGTCCCTATAATTTGTGCAGCTGGTGATGTGGCAATGACAAACCGTCAGGCGATCCATGG
>VMCJ01000176.1 GCA_008081395.1 Rhodospirillales bacterium
AAAATAGTGAATTGGCGTCATGATATTAGACAAGCCAGGCCATATTTCATCTGAGTAAGCATTGGTAGCTAGAATTACCCGATCTGCTAACGCAGTTTCTCCCCGCTCTAAATGTAAACGCCAATAAGGACCATCTTTTGATAAGGAAGTGACACGCGTCCCTGTTGAAATACGGGCACCAGCTGCTCGACTCGCACGAGCTAGGCCTCGAGCATATCCCATTGGGTTAATCGTTCCGGCCCTATTGTCCAATAATCCGCCGAAGAAGGATTTAGTTCCTGTTTTGGCCGCTACCGCTTCACGGCTCAGGAGCTCAACAGGTGCCCCCATTGCTTTCCAGGTTGAATATCGTCCCTTGAGTTCGATCATGCCGGAGGGTGCGTGTGCGGCGTGGATTGTGCCTGCTTGTATTGCCTCAGCGCGAATTTGGAAACGTTCAATGAGGTTAAATACGTATTCAGGTGCTGTTCCAAAAAGGTCTAAGAATTTTTGACCTCGATTTTCGCCAAGCAATTTGCGTACATCATCCGGAGGCAGCCATATTCCAGGATTTACCAGGCCTACATTCCTGCCAGATCCACCAAAACCGATTTCTTCACTTTCAAAAACATGAGCAGACACCCCCGCTTCAGATAGGTGTAGCGCCAGAGACAGGCCAGTAAAGCCGCCTCCAACAATGGCCACGTCAGTCTTTATATCAAGCGCGGCATCGGAGGTATTTTTAGTTTCCTCGGCAGATTTATCCCAGAGAGATATGTTGCTTGGAACACTTCTTATCAATTTGCAGTTTCTATTTCTCGGTCATGATCATTGTTTGAAGGACGGGTATTTCTTACGTCACGAAAGAAAAGAAGAAGACAAGATGCGATAAAAATTGATGAGTAAGTACCAATTACAACACCCCAGATGAGGGCATAGGTAAAGTCACGGATAACTTCACCACCGAAGATAGCAAGAGCAATTAGTGCTATCATTGTTGTTAAGCTCGTCATGACCGTTCGGGACAACGTGTCATTCACGCTTCTGTTTAAAAGGCTTGGAAGCGGCTCTTGTTTAAAACGACGTAAGTTCTCGCGCACTCTGTCAAACACAACAACTGTATCGTTGATCGAGTAACCAGCAATCGTTAGCAAAGCGGCAATCGTTGCAAGATTAAACTCCCAACCCGTCACGGCAAACAGCCCTATCGTTATTACAACGTCATGTACCAACGCTGCTATGCCTGCGATGGCAAACTGCCATTCAAACCGAAACCACACATAGGCTACGATGCCAATCAATGACAGAAGCACGGCGATTGCACCTGCTTCTTTTAGTTCTTCGCCAACAGTGGGACCAATGAATTCTGTTCGACGTATTTCAACGTCAGAACCAAGTGCATCTATAACAGTTTTGATAGCTTGTGTTTGATCTTCAACAGCGCCTGGTTGCTTCTGTATGCGAATTAAAATGTCGTTAGGATTACCAAACTCTTGGATTGTAATCTCCCCGAGTCCAAGGCTGTCTACTTTTCCTCGTAATTCAGAAATAGATGGAGGACTTTTAAAGCGCGTCTCGATAAGTGATCCGCCACGAAAATCGATACCTAGATTCAAGCCCAAGAGGATCATTGCTAAAAGTGCAGCGATGATGGCAGAGCCAGAAAATATATAAGCAAGCCGTCTTCCGTTTATAATTTGGAAGTTTGGTCGCTCCGGAAAAAATCGGAATGGGATAATCGTCATTCTTCAGTTTCCATTCAAATGGGTAGAGTATTGCGACGAGGGCCGGCACGAAGCCAAGTGACTACCATAAGTCGAGTTACCCAAATTGCAGTGAAAAGAGAGGTCACGATGCCGATGGTTAAAGTAACGGAGAAGCCTCTGATAGGGCCTGAACCCATAGCGAAGAGGATCACTGCCGCAATTAAAGTGGTTACTTGACTATCAATGATAGATGATAAGGCCCTGCGGTACCCACCATCTATGGCAGAGACGACTGATTGACCTGAAGCTAATTCCTCTCGAATACGCTCAAAAATTAGCACGTTAGCATCGACTGCCATACCAATTGTAAGAACGATTCCAGCAATGCCAGGTAAGGTCAGTGTTGCTTGCAGTGCAGAGAGGGTTCCGAGAATTAGCCCCGCGTTGAATATCAAGGCTAGCGCAGCAAAGACACCAAAGAGGCCATAAGCAATTATCATAAATACAGCCACCGCAACGAATGCAACTATTGAAGCAAGTTTGCCTGCTTCAACGGAGTCTTGGCCAAGCGAAGGGCCAACGGTTGACTCCTGCAAAAATTGGACTGGTGCGGGCAAAGCTCCAGAACGAAGGAGGAGGGCAAGCTCTTGTGTGCCTGCTACCGAGAACTGTCCGGTTATAATGCCGTTTGCACCAATAGCAGCTTGGATGGTTGGAGCGCTGATCACCTGTTTGTCCAGGACGATAGCGAGTGGTTCTCCAATGTGTTTTCCGGTTAAATCAAGAAATCGTCTTGCCCCTTCGCCATTGAAGCGGAAAGAAACTACTGGTCGATTGTCTTGAAATGATGGCTGGGCATCAACAAGGAGATCTCCGGGAACAGACGGAGAAGTTCTCACAACATATTTACTAAGCCGTCCTGGTCGACTGTCCTGTGCATCTAGAACCTCAAAACCTGGTCTTGGAGTGAAAGTTAAGGGATCAGAATTGGGGTCTACTAGGCGGAAATTTAGTTGTGCAGTAGTCCCAATAATATTTTTCAACTTCCCAGAGTCATCATACCCAGGGACCTGGATCACTACTCGGTTATCCCCTTGGCGCTGAATGATAGGTTCTTTTGTGCCTAGCTCATCAATTCTAATTCGGATGATTTCAATAACCTGGCTAAGAATTGTTGTCCTTAACTGCGCTTCGTCGTCGGCTCTAAAGCCGACGGTGATCGATCCATTTTCGCCTATTGTGACCTCGGCACTTTGGTCTGCTTCTTGGACCAATTCAGCTGCCCGAGCAGTCTCCGCAGGGTCGAGCGTGCGGAATCGAACTGCTGCGCCCAGTCTTTCCGGTGCCGATCGACGAATTCCGCTTCCCCGGAGGGCAGATCGGACTGTATCTTCAAAAGATGCAGCCCTTTGTTTAATCCCAGCATCTATATCGACTTCAGCAAGGAGATGGGCCCCGCCTTGGAGGTCAAGACCAAGGCTCAAGGTCTTATGGGGTAGCCAACTTGGAATGCTGGAGCCGCTTTCATCACCATTGCTGCGCCAAATATTTGGAGATGCATAGACCAAGCCAAGGGCGCAAATCAGCCCAATCAGCATAGCCTTCCACTTTTCTACGTACAGCATGGCGACAAAGAGTTCCTTTTAAATTAACGCTTGAAGATGCCGCCAAGCATTCCACCAGGCTTGCTGTCTTGGTTGGCTGGTGGTGGAGGTGCATTACCTTCGGGCGCAGATTTTTTAACGACTTGAGTAATCGTTTCACGAATAACCTTAACGCGCACGTTTTCTGCTATTTCTACTTCTACTTCTCCATCCTCAGGAGCGCGGGTCACTTTCCCTATTATTCCACCAGCTGTGACAACACGATCATTGCGTCGCAGCGAAGCAACCATCTCACGGTGTTCTTTCGCGCGTTTTTGCTGTGGCCGAATGAGAAGGAAGTAGAATACTACAAAAATCAGAATGAACGGCAGGAATGATGTCAGAGCATCACCGCCACCGGCGGATTGGGCATAGGCTGGGGGAAAAAAATTCAAAATCACTCTCCTGAGGGTACATCGTCAACCGACGTGAAGCGTTCCTGCTCACGGATATAGTATCCACGGGAATTAAGCGCAACTAAAGCAGTTTGACCATACTAGCGAGAAATTGTTGCAGCCAAGGGGTGAGCGCAGGTATCTTCCCCAATATCATAACGATCGGACTAGTTAATTGCGCTCCTTCATTTTTGCTTTTTTAGTCTCGACAATATGTGCAGCGACTGTTTCGCAGGCTCAGGTTGTCGCTCCTAGCAATCCTGACAGCTCTAAATCTCAGATCTCTGAAAAGGCATTGACTTCTGATCAACTGAAATCTCTTGCGCAAGCTCTGCAGAATGAAGAAATTCGTAAAGCCCTTGTTGCTGAGTTGGAGAGCTTTGCAGGCAAAGATGAAAGTAAAGGCTCAGGGCCAAAAGCGGCTGCAGTTTCTGAGTCTAAGAAATCTAATTTTAATTCATTTGGGATTGCTGTAGCCGAAAGAACTAAGGCTGCTGCAAATTCAATTTCCAATGCATTGAATGAATTCTGGGTTCGTTTGCAAAATGCACCCTCAATATTCAAGAGTTTGAGTGGTGCGGAAGCTTCTGTGCTCTGGGGGGCATTTATCGATCTTGCCTTGATCATTTTGGTTACTATCACTTCATTTTTTATGTTTCGTTCCATAGGTAAGCGCATTGATAGAAAATTCGGGGACATCGCAACGAGCGCTCTCCTACTGAAAAAAATCGGGTTCGTAGCGGGCTCCTTGGTTATTGATTTGGTTGTCGTGGTTTTAGCTTGGGCGATTGGATATGGAGTATCTGCCGTAGCCCTTGGCCCAGTTGGTGAAGTGGGTACTTTGCAAGCTCTGTATCTCAACGCATTTCTTGTTGTTGAGTTTGCAAAGGTTGGCGTTCGGACAGTGCTTTCACCCGCAACCAGCGGACTTAGACCTATCCAGCTGCCCGATAATGGAGCAATACGGCTCAACTATTGGATAAGTGTTGTAGTTAGTGTGCTGGGCTATGGCCAAATGCTGGTAGCACCAATTTTAAGTGATCAAGTGTCCAATTTTGCTGGTCATGCCGTCGGTGTGATCATATCCCTCACGGCAATTTTTATTTTACTGGCAATGGTTCTTCTGAATCGAGTTGGAGTAACCGAGTGGCTGCTAGAAGCTCGACAATGGAAGCTAGGCTCAGCCCTGCACCGTTTAATCGCCCGCGGCTGGTTTTGGCCAATAATAGGCTACCTCATTATTCTTTTGCTGATTGTGTTGACACGACCGACTACCGTTTTACTACCTGTGATTGGAGCATCAGGCCAGATCCTAGGTGCAATAATTCTCGGTAGCATTGCGGCAAACGGCATCTCTCGATCCATTAAGGACGGGTTGCATTTGCCTCCAGATGTAAATCAGCGATTGCCATTGTTAGAACGCAGGTTGAACTTATTTGTGCCAAGGGCGCTTGCTCTGGTGCGAGGATTTATTGCAGTGTCGGTCGTTGCATTTGCGCTGGACACGGCTGGCATTATTAATGTGGGAGCTTGGCTGGCGAGTGAAATTGGTGCCAACGCTGCGGCATCAGTTATCAGCGCTACTTTCATGCTAATCATCGGTTTTGTTATTTGGTTGTTGATCAATTCTTGGGTTGATTACAGACTGAACCCTGATTTTGGTTCCGTCCCAACAGCTCGTGAGAGTACGCTGCTTACCCTACTTAAGAATGCCGCAACCATAACTATTTTAGCCGCCACTCTAATGTTTGCACTCTCGGAGTTGGGCGTCGACATAGCTCCTTTGATAGCATCTGCTGGTGTACTTGGCCTTGCGATTGGCTTTGGTGCTCAGAAGCTTGTTCAGGATGTGATAACCGGCATTTTTATCCAATTTGAAAATGCCATGAATGTTGGCGATGTGGTAAAGGTAGGGGACACCATTGGAACTGTTGAACGATTAACAGTTCGCTCGGTAAGTCTGCGTGACCTGCATGGGATTTTTCACATTATCCCTTTTTCTTCGCTAAACAGTGTCTCAAATTACATGCGTGAGTTTGGTCACTACGTATGTGATATGGGTATTGCCTATCGTGAAGATGTTGATGAGGCAAAGCAGGCAATGTTCGATGCTTTTGCTGAGTTACGTGAAATGGAAGAATATAAAGCAGATATTCTAGAGGATATGACCTGGTTTGGTCTTACCACGTTTGGTGACAGCGCTGTAAATGTGCGGTCACGGATCAAGTGCGCGCCTGGCAAACAATTTGCGATTGGGCGTGCATATAATGCCATCCTTAAGCGTGTATTTGATGCTAGAGGGATAGAAATTCCGTTTCCACATCAGACAATTTACTTTGGTGAGGACAAGAACGGGCAAGCACCTGTTGGCCGCATCGCTCTTAGACATGAAATTAAATCTTCTGTTACCGATCAGGAAGACGAGACAGAAGATAAAGAAACTCCTAAAAATATTATTAAAGAAGGGCCTAAGCCAAAACTTAGTGATGATGTTCCCAGTGAAGGCAGTACTTGAGACCACGTCCCAAACATTCTTAAAAATATTGATTGTGTAGGACTTGCTGTACTCTCAGGGTCACAGGGTTTGGCTTTTCAATGAGGAAGTGCTCTTGGACGAGCACTTCCAGTCTACGTTCTGCTGTTTTGCAGTCTAAATCACATTACAGCGCCAACTTGCCAGGGGATAAATTCTGCGTCGCCAAGGCCTTGTGCCTCACTTTTAGAGGGTTCGCCTGAGGCTATTGAAAGGAACTTGCGGAAAATCTCTGTCCCTTTCTCTTCCACAGACACGTTACCATCTGCAATTTCACCACAGTTTACATCCATGTCCTCAGACATTTTATTATACATTGTTGTATTGGTGGCGAGCTTTATGGATGGGCATGGTTTGTTTCCATACACACTCCCGCGGCCGGTGGTGAAACATACAACGTTGGCTCCTGAAGCAACTTGCCCAGTAATCGATGCTGGGTCATAGCCGGGGCTGTCCATAAAAACGAAGCCTTTGGCAGTGGCAGGCTCGCCATATTTATAGACCCCTGCAAGGTTGGTTGTGCCTCCCTTAGCCGCGGCACCGAGTGATTTCTCAAGGATGGTTGTGAGGCCACCTTTTTTGTTTCCTGGCGAAGGATTGTTATCCATTTCTCCTCCGTTCCGAGCTGTGTAATCCTCCCACCACTTAATTCGTTCTATAAGTTTATTGCCTACATCGTCTGAAACAGCACGGCGGGTCAGTAGGTGTTCCGCTCCATAAATCTCTGGAGTTTCTGCAAGTATTGCTTGTCCGCCATGACGGGTAACGAGATCTGCTGCATAGCCTAAAGCTGGGTTTGCCGTGATGCCTGAGTAACCGTCTGAGCCCCCGCACTGCAGTGCAACTGAGAGATGCTCTGCGGATACGGTTTGACGTTTTGCTTTTGCTGCTTCTGGAAGCATCTCTTTCACCATATCCATTCCCCAGTCGACTGTCTTTCGAACTCCACCCGCGTCCTGGATGTTCATTGTTTGGAAAAGAGGTCCTCTATCAATGCCGTACGCTTCTAAAAGAAAATCGATCTGGTTAACTTCACAGCCAAGCCCCACCATCAAGATGCCAGCAAAATTTGGGTGCCTTGCATGTCCCCATAACACCCGTTGTAGGTTTTCATAGCCTTCGCCAGCACCAGCCATGCCGCAGCCAGTTGAGTGCGTAAGTGCAACAACCCCATCTACTCCTGGATAATTTTCTAAAAGGCCAGATCTTTCCATGTCCCTCGCAATAAATCTGGCTACAGAAGCTGAGCAATTCACACTAGTTAAGACACCTATATAATTTCTGGTCCCAACTCTGCCGTTAGAACGAACATAGCCTTCAAAAGAAGCACGTTCACCGCCAGTAATATAATCAATCGGTTTTACTTCGGATCCGATAGCATAATCTCTTTCAAAATCTCCCATGGCACAGTTATGCACGTGAACATGGTCGCCAGGATTAATATCCAGTGAGGCAAATCCAATTATTTGGTCATATTTCCTTACAGCTTCGCCTTTTACAATCGGTCCCGTTGCCACTTTATGACCTGCTGGAACATGATCCTGAGCAGTTACGTTTCCTTCCACTAAAGCTCCTGGAGCAAGGTCGACGCGCGCAACCACTACGTTGTCAGCATTGTTCAGCCGCAATGTTACTTTTGGAGCCATAATTTTTTCCTTCAAAATGGGAATTTGATCTGTAGTTGAAGTTAGTAATGCAATTTGTCTTGCTATCGCTTCGACAGCTTATCTGAGCAAAATGGTAGAGAAAAAGGGCGGAAGCAATGGCTGCTTCCGCCAAATTCAATCTACATATCTTTCTTTTCAATTAATTCGATTTTATAGCCGTCCGGGTCCTCAATGAACGCGATAACACTTCCACCATGCTTCATTGGGCCTGGGGGACGCGGAATTGAGACTCCTTCGTTCGCTAGTTTTTCGCAGGTGGCGTAAATATCCTTTACTCCTAAGGCTAAGTGTCCAAAACCGTTACCTAAATCATACGGTTCTTCTTGCCCCCAATTGTGAGTCAGTTCGATAACAGTGTTGTTAACTTCGTCACCATAACCGACAAACGCCAGTGTGAAGTCTCCCGTTGGGAAGTCTTTTTTTCTCAGCTCCTGCATTCCGAGCAGACGAGTGTAGAAATCTAGAGATTTATCCAGATCCTTCACCCTGATCATCGTGTGCAAATATTTAAACTCGGCCATGGCAAATTACCTTCCTTTTCAATTCTTATTTTTGAAAATATCAAACCAATTTTGTGTTACCAATTTCTTCTAGCGTTTTGAGCAGTGTCGTGATGTCTGCGTCCATTCCTTCCTTCCACATTGATTGCAGGTAAAGAGTCCGCATGTTCACTCCAAGCTGCATTGGTGTCTCGAATGCTTCTACTTCCTGTCGCCAGAGGTCAAGGTCTTTCGCAATAATGTAATTTGCACCACCAAAGTCGAACGCGCGATTTAGAACATGGTTTGGGATTAACCATTCAGTGGCAGTATTTCGGCCTGAAGACGCATTGATAACTTCTAGCATTTGTTCAGCACTTAAGCCTGCTTTAGCTCCAAGTGTTAGCGCCTCCATGGCTACTGCGACGTTCCCAAAGAAAATTATATTATTTACCAGCTTCATTACCTGAGCTGCCCCTGGTTTTTCTCCCAAGTAAACTAATTTTGCTGAAATTGCTTCTAATGCATTGTCCTTAAGAGCCTCGAAAGTACTCCGATCACCAGAACACATTACACCGAGCGTCCCTGCTTCGGCGCCGGGAGGCCCTCCAGAGATGGGTGCATCCAGGTAAGCCTTGCCTGCGGCATTCATTGCTTCAGCTGTTGACCGCGCAAAAGCACTTCCAGTTGTGCCCATATTTACAAAAGCCTTAGCTCTGGAACCCGCTATTACCCCATCTTTTCCGAGGGCGACTGCTTCTGCGGCTGCAATGCTAGGTAAACAAGTCAGGACATAGTCAGCTTCGTCTGCAACCTCCTTCGCAGATCTGGCCACAGAGGCGCCGCGCTGAGCTAGAATTTTAGTTTGGTTTTCATTTAGATCAAAAACAACGACTTCATGGCCAGCTTCCGTAATATTAACCGCCATTGGTCTGCCCATAGCACCAAGTCCAATGTAACCAATACGCATATGACTTCTCCTTAAAAGAAAACCTCGGGCTGACCACCCAAAAGAATTTCTCCAACAGCTTCGAAATGAGCAACCCTGGACTGAATTTGCTGAGAGAGCGTGTGGATGTCTCTAAATCGGCGTTCAAAAGGGGATTCAGAAAAAATAGCCGACACCCCAGCGGCCCTGTGGACCCAGTCTGCAGCCTCCACAGAAGCCTGAATGCCATGGCTACAAATGAGGCGAACAGATGCTCGCTCCTTGAGGCCTATAGCCCCTTCATTTGGAGCCTCATTATAGAGTTTAGAAAGGGTTTGATCGGCGAAGGATTTTGCGGCTCTCAGGCTGGCGTGATGTTGAGCAAATTTAGCTTGTGTTAGTTTGTCATCCGCGAGACGCCCACGTCCTCTGGGAGTTTTTGCTACAGCTAGTCGATGAAAGTCTTCCATCATAGCGCTTGCTAATCCAAGCGCGCAGCCCATGACGCCAACTGCGTAAAGCCCTTGCATTGGAAAAGCAAATAGACGGCCAGGATCTCTTCTGCACTCTGGTGTTTCCCGAGTGCCACTCTGGTCCTCCGGTACGAAGACATTCTCTACCCTGTAAGAACCGGAGGAAGTCCCGCGTAGTCCCATAGGTTGCCAATCATTAAGAAGTGTCGCCTCATCTTTCCTGAAAAGCACAGTCTGTGTGATTGGACGTCCTTGTCGGTTTACCCGGATTGAGCCATCAATTTCTCGAACATGGCCATGAGCTCCCATCCAAGTAGCTTGCCGACTCCCGCTTGCGAATGACCACACTCCGGAAACTTTGTATCCACCCTCTACGGCCTGAAGTTTTTGGGCATCAGGTGGCCCCCAAGCAATTACAGCTTTTGGATCCGACCAAATCATTTTAGCAGTTTTGAAGGGTATATGGGGTGCCAATAGGCACGCTGAATTTGCAACAAACATGTTCCATGCCACTGAGCCATCAGCCTTTGCTATCTCTATCAAGGCTTCAAGATATTGGCTTGGACTTACCTCTTCGCCTTCCAGAGATTTTGGAAGAAAGAGGCGAAGCAGACCAGAATATATTATTTGCTCAAAGACAGCCGGAGGAAAATCCTGGGTTAGTTCAATTTCCTCAGCCGCCGCTAAAATTAGTGGCGCGAGTTTCTGGGCTCGGACAGCCGGACTATCGGTGATCCTCTTGATCATTTCAGCCCTTTGCTGCTTCCTTAAAACGACGCAGTATCTCTATCTGTCCGTCTAAGTTACCTGCATGGAACATTGGATATAGCATGGCCATTGAGATGCCATTTTGCCGCCAGTAATCTGCGTCTCGACCCCAAGCTTCAGGGTCCATTTCATTTGCTCTCAGCCAAACCTCTACAGGTGCCTCGTCTGGCTGTCTTCCATTTTCAACAAGATACCCCCTGAATTGTTCTAATTTTTCCTCAGCCTTCTCTCCAGGAGGCATAATAGGCATCCAACCATTTGCTAACTTTGCAGCTCGACGAAGGACAGCGTCCGCCGTACCTCCAAGCCAGATGGGAATAGGCCTTTGTACTGGTCCAGGAACTATATTTACCCGGTCTAGGTCGTGGAAACGGCCTTTAAAGGTAACTAATTCTTCTGACCAAAGCAGTCGCATGACTTCTATTTGCTCGGCTTGTTTGGCACCTCTCGTTTTCCAATTTGTTTCTAAAGCCTCGTACTCAATATGATTCCAACCAACGCCAATTCCTAATCGAAGCCTTCCCCCTGACAATAAGTCAGCTTCTGCAGCCTGCTTGGCAACAACCCCCGTTTGTCGTTGAGGAAGAATAAGAACTCCAGAGGAAAGTCTGATGGTTGTGGTGCATGCGGCCAGAAACCCAAGAGTTACAAATGTCTCGTGAAAATGCTCATTTTCATTGTAATTTGGGGTCCACCCATCTCTTGCCTGAGCGCCAAATACATGATCGGGAACTTCGATATAAGAATATCCCAAGTCTTCCGCAGCTTGTGCCCAGTCTTTAATTTTTTGAGGGTCATTTCCAATAAATCTTGTCGGGAATTGTGCGCAGAGCTTCATAATTACTGATCCTCTTCGAGCAGGATTGAATTTATTTTCTCTGGTTCTTCATAAGATGCCCAGTGTCCGGCACCAGGAATGATTGTGAAGGCTTGGCAATGGGGAAGAGCTTCAAAAAGCTCACGTCGTTCACTTAAATATCGCCCAGCTGTAGCGTCCTTTTCGCCCCAAATGCCACGGACTGGGATCCTTAATTTTTTTAATGCATCCTGCAGGCTTCGTCCGTGGGGGATAGTACCACTTCGGGTTCGGGCCTTCCTTGTATTTATTGTCTGCAGGTCCAATGCCATCTCGTCTATCTTAGAATTGTCGCCAAACATAAAGATACCCAGGTTGTTACGATGGACATCTCTCAACTCGTTTTCGGCCATCTTACTGGAAGGCTTCATAAGTGGAGCCCGATCATCTATCGGCAGGCCTAGTGCGTTTGAACCGATTACAACGAAACGATCTATTCGATCTTCCATGATTAATGCTGTTTGCCCACCAACTATGCCGCCAAATGAGAATCCAACCAGTTGGAACCGTTCATCCGTTTGAAGGGTTTGTTCAATAGTTTCAGCAACCAGGTTTCCCATAATCTCAGCGGAAATTGGTTCTGGGGGTTGATCACTATCGCCCATACCAGGCAGATCAATCGCTACAACCTTTTTAAAACGGGAGAGTTCGATAATGTTTTTTGCCCAGTGCGACCAAGCACCAAAGCTGCCATGAAGAAGAACAATAGTGCCCTGCCTATGATTTTTCTCTCCCCAAATTCGCGAAGTAATAATTCCGTGAGCATGTTGGGTGTTCAATCGAACCCCAGCATGCTCAATTTTTTCTAATTCTGTTGGCATAGCTTCAATTTCCTAGAAGATAAGCAGCGCCGCTTGTTTCGGAAGCCTTCCGAAGTTCCTCAAGTAATGTATCAGAGATAGGTATTCCGTCCTTCTCCCGTTTCATCTTAGCAATTTTCTCAGGTTCGCCTGCAACCATAACAGGCTGGGAATGGTCAGCGGGGGGCGTAGCCTTTAGCGTGTCAATAAGAGCATCCATATCCCCCTCAAAATCTGCTCCCTCATCCCGAAAGAATTCAGGATCGATAGCAAGGAAAAAGCTGCCAATATTGTGGTGTTGCCCAGTTTTTCCTGTTTTTAGGTCATGTGCCCCAAACCAAGAGCCGGTTAAGACGCTAGAAAGAATATCAACCATAATGGCTAGCCCATAACCCTTGTGGCTGCCTCTTTCTCTATCGCCGCCTAATGGCGTCATCCGGCGGGGTCTCGCGTCAAAAGCTGCTTGGGCATCAGTTCTAATGCCGCCGTCTTCATCAAGCGCCCACCCTGCGGGCAATGACTGGCCCAGCCGTCGATAGATATCAAGTTTTCCAACTGCAACAGTCGATGTTGCCATATCCAGAACGAATGCTGGACGCTCTCCTGCGGGTACTGCGCAAGCAATTGGATTAGTGGAATACATTGGTTCCTTTGCAAAGGTAGGAACTATGGATCGCTGACTGGTTCCAGTCATACTAATGCCAATAAGCCCTTGATCACTGGCCATGGTGGCGTACACACCAGCAGCTCCGTAGTGATTTGAGCGCTTTACAAGGCCTAGACCAACAGCTGTATTTTTTGCTTTTTCGATGGCCATACCCATGGCCATTGCCCCTGCAGCGTGTCCAAGTCCATGTCCAGCATCTACTATGCAAAACGCAGGATTGTCGGTTACTACTTCTGGCGTCGCATCTGGAAATACGAGACCTGCCAGTCGTCGGGTCTCGTAGTGGGGCAACATCCCTATTCCATGGCTATCAATTCCACGCAGGTCTGCTTCAATCATGAGACCTGACATTAGTTTACACCGTTCTTCGGGTAGGCCCCAGGCTGCCAGGACGGCCTCAATTTGCCGCCTCAGAATATCTGCAGAAAATACTCGCATGGAAAAGGGTCCGATCCTTGGTGAAAAATCAGTATGAGCACCATCGCAAAGGATGCAAAGCCAAGTTTCCACGTAAATTATTAGATGTAAAATTTTAATGCGTTAAATGCTGTTTTTTATTTTGGCAGACGTTAGTGGCTTTTTTTATTCCATCCTCGCATCAATTACGCCAGGCAAAGACTTCATGGCCTGTGCAGTTGCAGATGACAGAGAAATTTTATGCTTTAATTCCACTGAAATTTCACGCGCTGGGTCAACTTCCAAAAGTAAACGAACAGTCGCACGACCTGGTTTTTCATTGCTTAGAACGGATGAAATAGGCTCTAGAGCTTCTTTATTACCAATATGAACGATTAGTTCTCGACCAGCATCGGCCGCGGCCTCCTCGAGGTCTCGCACACTCGCTATTCCTACACGTAAGCCGCTATCACTAAGTCGCGCTTCTATGCCGAGAAGTAGGGGGCGCCCTGAGTCAAGAAGGTCACGAGATGAGGATAATACTTCGGAGAATGCTGTGGCTTCTATAACGCCAGTCGCGTCGGAAAGTTGAACAAAGGCAAACCGGCTGCCGCGGGCAGAAGTTCTTTCTTGTCGGCCAAGGTGCGTAGCTGCAATTCGGCAATTTGCTTCTGTGCCACGATGGAAGTTGTTGTATTCCTGGTTGCGCCGGGTTGATGGAGGTGGGCCATTTTTTAATAGGTCCGCTATACTTGTTACACCGAGCTTTTTCATTTGTGCTTGGTAAGCGTCTAACGGATGAGCAGATAAGTACATCCCTATTGCGTCTAGCTCATTTGAGAGCTGCTCGGCATCACTCCATGAATTAACTGATGGCAGTCGTAAATTTGGTCCAGCATCTGCTTCGCCAAATAGATTGGATTGATTACTTATTCTATCTTCCGCAGCAGCTTGGGCGGCGCGTGCAATAGCTTCTGCACCTTCAAAAACACAGGCTCGATTTGATTCTAAGTTGTCAAATGCCCCAGCGCGGGCCAAGGCTTCAATTTGACGCTTATTTATTTTGGTAGAATCCAAACGTTTGGAAAAGTCACCTAAATTTTGAAAAGGTCCTTTCTCCCGAGAATCAACTATGGCTAATGCTGCTGGACGCCCGACATTTCTGATTGCTCCAAGAGCATATCTAACCCCTAGCTTTCCATCATCATTTTTTTCAACGGTAAAAACTGGATTTGAGGCATTTATATCTGGGGGGAGGAGAGGTGCTTCTATCCTATCCAACTCCCGGCGAAATAGACCGAGTTTATCAGTGTTGTGCATATCATGCGTCATAGAAGCAGCTATGAATTCAACGGGATAGTTTGCTTTGAGATATGCTGTTTGGTACGCCACTAAGGCATAGGCTGCAGCGTGGCTTTTGTTAAAGCCATACCCAGCGAATTTATCTACCAGATCAAAAATCTCGCTAGCTTTATGCTCGTCTACGTCCCGTTCAACTGCACCTTTAACAAAAATTTCTCTCTGGGCAGCCATTTCGCTTTTAATCTTTTTTCCCATTGCTCGGCGCAAAAGATCTGCCCCGCCTAGACTATAACCTGCAAGCACTTGAGCTATCTGCATCACTTGCTCTTGGTAAATTATGATCCCGTATGTTTCTTCCAAAATTGACTGAAGCATAGGGTGGGGGAAGGCAACAGGTTCGGCGCCATGCTTTCTTGCGATGTAGCTTGGAATATTGTCCATAGGACCGGGGCGATATAGGGCTACGACTGCAATAATGTCCTCAAATCGATTTGGCTTGAGTCGTTTGAGCATGTCTCGCATGCCAGAACCTTCAAGCTGGAATACACCTGCGGTATTGCCGCTAGACATAAGTTCGAAAGATTTTTTATCGTCTAATGGGATGCGATCAACATCTAGATCAATTCCTCGATTTTTAAGAAGCTTTACTGCATCGTTAATTACAGTGAGTGTCTTCAGGCCCAAGAAGTCAAACTTTACTAGACCCGCTGTCTCTACAGATTTCATGTTGAATTGGGTTACTGGCATTTCTGAGCGTGGGTCACGATACAGAGCAACTAGTTTGTTGAGAGGGCGATCGCCAATTACAACTCCTGCAGCATGGGTAGACGTGTTGCGATAAAGTCCTTCGAGCTTCAAAGCGATGTTAATGAGTGTGCCAACTTGCTCGTCTGTTTTCCGCATCTCCTGCAAAGCAGGTTCGCCATCTATAGCCTGGCTAAGAGTTACAGGATTAGCTGGGTTATTAGGGACTAATTTACATATCCGATCAACTTGACCGTATGGCATTCCAAGTACTCGGCCCACATCTCGAAGTACTGCGCGAGCTTGTAATTTTCCGAATGTTATTATTTGAGCGACCTTGTCTGATCCGTACTTCTGCTGGACATGCGTAATAACTTCGTCTCGCCTTTCTTGACAAAAGTCGATGTCAAAGTCTGGCATTGAGACACGCTCTGGATTCAGGAAACGCTCAAACAGCAAATTAAACTGAAGCGGATCAAGGTCCGTGATTGTAAGAGCCCAAGCAACAACTGACCCAGCTCCTGAACCGCGTCCCGGTCCTACAGGTATACCTTTGGCTTTCGCCCACTGGATAAATTCAGCAACAATAAGAAAGTAGCCAGGAAAACCCATCTGGGTGATCACGTTGAGTTCGTAAGCTAGTCTCTCTTGATAGAGTTTCTGTTTTTCCTGATCTATCTCAAGAGTTGCTATTCGCCTTGCTAAGCCTTGCTCTGCCTGGGCTTTTAATTCCTCTGCCTCATCGCGGCCGGCTTCAGTTTCAAAACCAGGGAGAATAGGGTCCCGCGGTTCTGGCATTACTGCGCACCGCTTTGCGATAATTATGGTGTTGCTTATTGCTTCCGGAATATCAGCAAAAAGCGACGTCATCTCAGATGCTGACTTGAAGCGATAATTTTCTGATGACCGTCGCCTATCGGTGTCTTCTAACCGTCGACCGTCTGCTATTGCGAGTAAAGCATCGTGAGCTTCATGCATCTCGGCCGTCCCAAACCGGACGTCATTTGTCGCAACCAGGGGTAAATCAAGCGAATATGCGAGCTTTATAAGATTTGGTTCCACCTCAATTTCATCGGGTAAATCAATCCTTTGTAGTTCCACATATACCCTGTTGGGGAACAATTTTTTTAAATAATTTAGCCGAGTCTCGGCGCGTTCAAATTGGTTTTCTCGGATTAATCTATTTACGGCACCATTCGGGCCACCTGTTAGCGCTATTAGCCCGTCGGTATTGCCTTCAAGGTTATCTAATTTGATCTCAGGATCATAGTCGCCATCACTGGAAAGATAAGCATTTGAAACCAGCTTCATCAGGTTTGCATAACCAGTTTGATCCTGAGCTAGAAGCACAAGGTCATCTGCTGGTGGACGACGTTGAGAGGAGTCAATTTCAACCTGATCGCGTGAAATTGGCAGTATAACGCCAGTAATTGGCTGGATCCCGGCACCAGTCGCTTTCATAGAAAATTCGAGTGCGCCAAATAAATTTCGATTATCTACTACTGCCACTGCTGGCATGTTGTTTGACATAGCCAGGTCAACGATGTCGGGGGCGTGAAGAGCTCCATCTAATAATGAATAGGCCGACCTTACCCGCAAGTGAACAAACTCAGCGTGGGACATCACAATCTCCAGTGTGTCCCCTCAACCTATACCAATTCGTTCATATCAGTTGTGGATGATTTGTTAAAAATCGAGATTTGCGTAATGCGGGGGCGGCTGAAAACCATTAACGCGGTCTGCCAAAAGTGATCTGAAACTTGGACGTGACTTTATCCGCTGGTACCAAAGTTTTGCACCCTCAAATCTATCCCAGTCGATATCACCTAGGAAATCAAGGACCGAGATATGTGCACCAGCGGTTATGTCAGCTAAAGAAAAGTGGTCTGCGGCTAGCCATGTGCGTCTATCACATAGCCAGGCAATATAATTAAGATGGTGTGCTACATTTGTCCGACCAGCCCTAAGTGCAACAGAGTCAGGTGACCCACCACCAGTTTGCCTACGTAAAACTTTTTCACCATAGATATGCTGCGTAACCTCGCGGTAGAATTTATCATCAAACCACGCGATTAGTCGTCGGGTTTCTGCTCGAGCTTCTGGCGTTGTGCCTAGAAGGGATGGCGAAGGCACCATCTCTTCAAGAAATTCACAAATAGCCTGAGAGTCGGCGAGAACATGGTTGTTTTCCATCTCTAAGACGGGAACTTTTCCTGCTGGGTTAAGTGCTAAAAAATCACGTCTTCTATCCCATACTCGTTCCTCACGAAGCTCTATTGGCAGTGATTTTTCGCCCAGTGTTATCCGAACCTTACGGCAGAATGGAGAGAGTGGCAGGTGATGAAGCGTCGGCATATTGTAGCCAAACCCGGTGGTGAGATGGATTACCTAATTGTTATGACGTTTATAGAGCATATTGGCGAGTCGCGTCACTTGAATCCACCTCGACGCCAAACAGACCATGCAAGCCCTGGTGCTGCAATGAGTGGCCAGCGTCGATGCCATGGCTTTATCGCTACTTTCACACCACTATGCCGATTAATTTTCCACGCTATGTAGT
The DNA here is from genome assembly GCA_008081395.1 of Rhodospirillales bacterium. Classification (GTDB taxonomy): domain Bacteria; phylum Pseudomonadota; class Alphaproteobacteria; order Bin95; family Bin95; genus VMCJ01. The sequence goes on from VMCJ01000176.1 coordinate 17,897, forward strand.
CCAGACCACCCTCGAATGTGGACATTCCTTTGAGAAGTCTAACAACTGAAAGCAGCTTGCCAAAAATCTGCCTACGAATTTTTCGATAATGGGTTCCACGAAATATGGGGCGATTACTGTTTAGAATGTCAAATATTAGATCATATCGATTTTGATCAGCTAAGTAGATTTGAAGAGGTCTATCAGGTCCTTCAGAGCGAAGTTCGGAAGCGTATGTATGTTTGAAACCTTCTGTCCAGAAGACTTCACTTTTGGCCGGTGGATACAAATGTGTCTCGCTGGCAAAGGTTAAAACAGCGGATTTGCAGGCTTCGGCAATTTGGATGATGAGGTGTTCATTTTCGGCCCAGACAAGCCTTATTGGTTGTGCAAAACGTGCCCAGAAATAACTGTGAAAGGTTCTTTCGCTTGTCAGTTGAATAAATTGACCCACCGTAATAATTGCTGCCTTTGCTCTGAGTTTTCCATCTGGGCCATCACACTCCAGGTAGATGACACTCGGTGGAAGCACACGATTTAGAATCCGAATTAGCCAATTTTCTTTTTTGGATGCGTCATCCTCAATCAGTAGATAAAGATCAGCAATTGAATTGGTTGTTATTCCGTCCCTTAGACATGACCCATAGAATAAAGCGGCTTTAACGCCGATAACGCGATCTCGTGCGCTTTTAACCAGTGAGGTCGCGTTTATCTCAGCCGGACGACTAAGTTCATCAATAATTAACTCGGTTAGATCTGCCACTTTCATTCTACTAAAAATTGGACCTCTCCACCGGCTGATAGTCGGATGGGTTTGGATGCGTGGGCCTCATAAAGCTCCCCATCAAGAGTGACTTGTCCGGTGTATGTTATTTCATAACTTTCATCTTTGAGACTTTCGTAACCGGGGCTTTGGGGTCGTTTTGTGTTTCCAAAAAGTAAGGGCAAAATATTAGCAAAAAGTCTTGGTGGCGGTGCCTGGACTGCAGTCAATGGAAGGCCGGATCCATTGCCCCAGAATGGCTTGGCGCCAAGAGTAAGCTTTTCTAGAGTGGAAGCCATTAAAACCGAATAGCTTCCGTCTAATTTGTGATGTTGATCAAAATCGTTCATTCCGCGAATAACCAAAGGAGCTCCGGCTAAAACACCATCTGAAGGATTAAAAACCAAGTTTCTCAGAAGCAAAGGCAATAAGGTTAGCCAAGATGCTGAGCTTCCGACAATTCCATGACGGTGCAAATTCACTCGGCAAAACTCTATGGCCCTACAAATTCCGATAGCCCCAAAAAACATCCCTACTTGAGGATCAGTGCCACCCATTTTATCCATGACACCATCCAAACGAATGGTTTGCCGCTTGACCAATTTACCCTGGCCAGACTTCGCTAAGTTATAAGCGCGGTTGAGGTTATTTTTACCTGTTGCAATACCTATATCGGCTGCCGTCATATTTGTTGTGCCATCTGGAGTAAGACAGAGGATAGGTTGTCTCTCAAAAGCGTGTCCTGTCAGTATAGCAGTAAGTGCTGACAGAACTGTCCCATCTCCACCGCTAACTGCAAGGACGTCAAGCCCTGCATCTCCCAGCCTACTTATGGCTGCGGGGAGCTCTGCCAAAGAGGAGGGCGTCTCTACTAATATTCCTTTTGATCTTAGATAGGTAATGTCTGGAGGTTGTCTCGAATTCCGACGGCTTGCCAGATTTACTAAAGCTCCAAACTTTTTTGTAGCCTTCATCCTGGCTGCTCCTTGAAGCACACCATACTAAGCAAAATTAGAAGCAAGGCGACGGGGGGACCCCACGCACCACTGTAGGGCCCAATGGCGCCAGACTCAGCTGCTACCGTTGCAAGGTTTTCAAAGACGAAGAACCCAAATCCCGTTAGCAGGGCGAGGGCCAAAGGTGCAGCAACTGACCTGCCACGAGCCATTTGCCCTGCAAACGGAATGGCCAGCAATAACATTAACGCAGACGAAAATGGTGCCGAGTACCGTAGCTGTATCCAGTGGTCGTAATAGTACTTTGGTTTTGGACTAATACTGATGGCATCAGAGAGAGACTGCAATTCCTTAAGAGTTAGCTCGGAAGGGTGCGAGGCTAGGGAGGCAAATGAGCCAACAAGGATTGCTGGAGACCATTTTACTATATCTACAATTTTTTTGCTCTGGTCGCTCAAATCTAGAATCTCGGCGTTTTGTAGCTGCCAGGTGTCTTCTTTTTTTATTGCTGTATGTGCCTGAATTTCAAAGGTTAGTTGTCCTGCGCCGGTGCGTTTGAAAATTGTTATATTCTCAATTTTTGTTTCATTATCCGACACTTTTTCGATACGGACGATATCAAGGCCATCTCGTAGCCAGATGGCATCGGTTGGTTGGGCTATTCTTGCAAAAGGTTCTAAGCCCATTGCACGAAGAGTTTGTGCAGCCGGGGGAACAGCAAATTCACTTACAACAAATATCAATCCAGCTATAGCGAAGGCTATTGGTGACAGAGCCCTAATAGTCCGAACTTGGCTGGCTCCCAATGCACCAGCTGCCGCTAGTTCACCAGACCTTGAAAGACCCAATAAAGAAATCAATGCCGCTAAAAGCCCTGTTATTGGGGCTAGTTTTAGGGTCAGAATTGGGAGCCGTGCAGAAACGTAAGTCAGCACACCACCTGCTTGAGCAGCTTTGTCAGCGTTTGAGAGTATATCCAGGGATATCGCTAGACCTGCAATACTCACAAACACAATAATAAAGCTAACTGTAACCCTTGATAGGATATAACGGTCAAGATGCCCAATCATGTTGGCCTCTCAACTTGAGATTTTCTGGCTAAAAGCTTGAAAGCGGGCAAATAGGGTATGATTTCGAAGCCTACACCACGCCAGGCCCGAATGAAGATAAAAAGGGAAAAACAAAGTAGAGCGCTGTAAAGTGACCAAATCGACAAAGCTGGAGGGATGGTACCTAAATCCGCCGTCTCCTCAATAAACTTTAAGCTTTGGACATAAACAAGCAAAGTGATGACACCAATTGCTATGGATGAAACAGAGCGTTTGCGTCTTCCCGCTATCGCAAGCGGTATCGCAAGTATTGGAATTAAAAGACATGTGAATGCTCTTGCCATACGAGCATTTAATTCTGATTCAATGCGATCTGCAGTGAGGTGCGAAGAAGCAGTTTCCATTGCAGCTAATAATTCTGGCCATGTTAACTCTGACTCAATCCAACCTCGAGGTTTGTATGATCCAAGAAATTTCCTGTCGATTGGCCAATCGAGGTTTCTAAACGAAATTAGAGCAAGCTGACCATCAGGGCTTTCGTCTAATAATTGCCCTTCTTCAAGACCTATAGCGATATCCCCGTTGGCCTGATTTTCAATTACTGTAGCTTTTTGGGATGTAATGGTTCGATTGGAGCCATTTGTCCCCCGCTGATGAACAAAAACCTTTCCAAATCCAAGATCACCCGGCCGCCCGCTTTCAACGATAAAGGTGATGTCGCCAAATTCAGCAAAATTACCTGATTGAAGAGCCTCTGTAATAGACGAATTAGCAAGATGGAATTTAAGGGTCCGATACTCAAAACGCCCATGAGGCTGAAGATTGCTATGTACCAGGCTTGAAATTAGGGTGAGAAGGGCTGCAAAAAAGAACGCTGGACGCGCCAGACGGCCCAGTCCTCTTCCTATACTTGCTGTGGCGTCTAGTTCACTTGTATTTGCGAGACGTCGGAAAGCGACAAAGCAGGCCACGAAAAGTGCCGCAGGAATAGCAAGGCCAAGATAGTGTGGGATTAAGCTGCTCATGATGTCGAAGACATAGCTAACAGAGCCATTATGCTCGCCAACGAGTTCGACAACTCTAATCATTCTCTCCAGCATAAGGAGCAGCATTGCTCCAGCTAACGCAGCTAAGAATGGAGGTATCAGTAGAGCTAAAATGTAACGATCAATCCGGTCCATTATCTCAACAGTCGTTGTATCATTCCGCTGGGATGCATCCCTTTAAAACTCGCTTGATTTTCTTTGGCCCTGTCACTCACCTTCGGGCAGTTAACTGTGGTAATCATTTTTCTCTCAGTCATGTCAAAATTTTTTGACATTGAAAAATCATTTTGGCCGCTGCTCATCTGTCAGAGTAGGTAGCGCGTTTTCACTCACTTATCAGCACAAGTCTACCTAATAATTGAAGACTTTCATATTTTCAGAATTGTTTATCTTATCGAGTGGTTGAATTTTCTGGCATCATGCGTGATGGATTAAATAATTGAGAATGCCCTAACTGCCATACCATATGTTTTTAAATGCCAATACGGTCCTTGCACTGTTTGCGTCCGTGTTCTTCATTTACCCTGCAATGACCTTGGTTTAATACATCGATTTTTAAACTCTCTTGGGAGCTACGTGTGCAGGATGTCCGCATCCTCCCAGTTATAGGAAAACGGGAAAGGCGCGCTTTTCTCGACGTCCCAAAATTCGTTATGTCTAGTGACCCTAATTTTGTCGCACCGTTAGAAATGGAGGTGGCTCAGCGCTTGGATGCCAGCAGTCATCCATTTTATGACAACGGGGAGGCAGCGTTCTGGGTTGCGTTTGATTGTGCTGGAAATCCGGTGGGCCGTATTTCGGCGCAGGTCAACAATGTTCACCAAAAAAGGTATAGCAACAGAGAAGGTCACTTTGGCTTTATTATTGGCGCTAACAACGCAGAGTTATACAGAAGACTTTTAGCGCAGGCGGAAGATTGGCTGGTAAGTAAAGGGGTGGTTTCATCGATTGGACCGTTCACCCTTTCGATTAATGAAGAGTCGGGTCTTCTTGTGGATGGTTTTAACACGCCACCTATGATTATGATGGGTCACGATCCGGCGTGGTCCCAAGAGCATATATTGGCGGCTGGTTATCAACCGGAGAAAGATCTGCTTTCATACATCTATGATCCTTCTGGAGGATCATCGAGCCGCCTCTCCTCTTTTGCTGAGAAGTTTCTTTCTATTGATGGAGCTATTTTACGCCCATTTGATAAGCGCAAATTTAAGCAAGATCTCGCTGCTATTTTAGACATATTCAATGATGCGTGGTCCGACAATTGGGGATATGTCCCAATGTCAAAAGGGGAGATTAATGCGCTTGCCCACGGTTTGAGGGCTATCGCTGATTATGAATTGATATTGATTGCTGAAATTGCAGGCCGTCCCGTGGGAATGGCCGTGAGTTTGCCTAACGTTAATGAAGCACTTGCAGGACTAAATGGTGCAAAAAAGCTAGGTATTTTGCGCTTTTTATGGCGTCTTAAAGTTGTTGGTGTGAAGTCCTCCAGAGTATTGTTGATGGGAGTAAATAAAGCATGCCAAGCTGACATCGCACTTGGCCCAGTGATCAGTATGGCATTGGTTAATGCGTTGATTGAAGCGCATCGCCGCAAGGGTTACCAGCGTATGGAATTGTCATGGATTTTGGATACGAATGAGCCGATGCGACGCATTGCCGAGTTTGGTGGAGCAGAGCTCTATAAAACATATAGAATTTTCCGAAAGGATCTAACGTGAGGCAAAAGTGGACGGCCTTAGTGCTAGCTGCAAGCCGCCCAGGCGATCCATTAGCCATTGCAGAGAAGGTTAGTAACAAGAACCTAGTCGACATCAATGGTCTGTCTTCCCTTCAAAGAGTGATCGATGCCCTTAATGAAGCTCCAGCTATTGGCCAAGTCTTAGTTTCTGTTGAAAATCTAGATCTTGTTGACGAAATCAAGCCAAAACCAGAAGTGCTTAAAGCCTCTGTGCGAGTAGTCGATACAGTTCGCGAAACACTAGAGAAAGTGGGGGCACCTCTTCTTGTTGTCACTGGGGACCATGCTCTTCTGACTGCAGAGATGGTGGAAACATTTCTCGAAAAATCTACGGAAACTTGCGCTGAGGTCTCTGTGGCCCTTGCTTCCAAAGATGTGGTGAGTTCGGCGTATCCTGATGTTAAACGAACGTACATCAAATTTGCGGAGGGAGGGTATTCAGGCTGTAATCTCTTTGCTCTTGCAACTCCCAACGCAACTGGTGCTCTGGATTTTTGGCATAAGATTGATCGTAATCGGAAAAGGCCGTGGGTATTTCTAAAGTCTGTGGACGTCTGGGCCTTTGCACTTTATGCCTTCAGGCGTCTTACTCTTGATAAGGCCATGGAGCGGCTATCAAAAAAGATCGGTGTTAAAGCTGTAGCAATTAGGATGCCAATGGCCGAAGCCGCGATTGATGTAGACAAAGTATCTGACTTGTACCTCGTTCGAAAGATCGTTGAACAAAGGCACTCGTCCGTTAAGGGCGCATAAATGAGTAGTCTTCATCACCACTAATATTATTAGCAATGAAAGAGAGTTCATTCTGCGTGTCTTCCACGCTTGTAATTTCGACCAAAGCCTCTGCGGCTGCGTCTAATAAAGCTCTGATTATAGCCGCTTTATCCATGTTGCCCGCATCAACCTTTTCAAGAAATCCAGATAACTCAGAGCGGGCAAATTCTGATGGAGTCATAATTTCTTTCCTAATCTGCTTGTACAGCGGTTGTATTTTTACGCCGCATGATTGGGCTTTCATCCGCGAAAGCATAGCAAGAATTTGGCGGCGGGCCTTTTCGGCGTAAAGCTTCAGATTCTGACAATCCTTGCTTGCGCAAATTTTGTTCTCGATAAGCAAAAACTGTCTGGAAGGCGGTGGTGCCAACTGGGTAAAGCATTTCTAATAAATGAGTGCAGCCCTTAGCTCCCCCATAGCGCTCTTTAACTTGATTCATCCAGCCGCCTTTAATTCGAAGCCCCTTGAGGCGTTTGAAGCCCCAGGATGCAGAAGGACAAACTTCATAGGGACTGTTCCGAGTAAAAGCTTCGGCCTCAATGATATTGAGGCGGTCGTCAACCGTAATTCTGATTGTCATTTCATGAACGGGAGAACCAACCTCCACAAGCCCGCGCCAAGAATTCTCAAAAGGGTAGGTTTTCAAATCAACAAGAGTTCCCTCAATATCCCAAAGACCATCATCGCGTGCGTATCCACGGCATTCAACTTGACGTGTATGGATTAGGTGTCGTTCTGTTTCGGGGCTTAAAGTCATGATGGCCGCAATTCTTTATCTCTCAAAATTGCGCTCAAGATATTAGGCTTTTTTGTGTGGTCAATGCGACTGACTAAAGGTCTGCTATGATTGTTTTGCATAGTCTTATAATTATTTGGGATTTTGATGATGCGCGTTGTGATTGTAGGGGGTGGTGTTGCAGGTTTGGCTCTTGCTTTAGCGCTTAGATCACAGGGTTTGGACTATGTGCTCTTAGAGCAGGCTGCGGAATTTAAACCTGTAGGCGCCGGTATTCAGCTAAGCCCAAATGCTACACGAACGCTTCATTATTTGGGAATTTTAAGGCGTTTAGCCCCAAGAACAGTTCAACCGAGGTGTCATAGGTTTGTCGATTGGGAAACAGGTCGCCCATTATTAACTACTCCCTTGGGAGATGCGGCCCTTGAAGCTTTTGGTCAGCCTTATCTTCATGCCCATCGGGCCGACCTTTTGAGAGCAATTCTTGATGAAATTGGAGAGGATCCGCGTATTAGGATGTCTGTTCGTGTAGTTGAAACCGGACAGAACGGTGACCAACCCTGGGCAAAAATTGAGGATGGTGAGATTGTTCAGGGTGATATTCTTGTGGCTGCCGATGGTGTCAAAAGTGCAATAAGGGAAGAACTTTTCGAGCCTGAACCGCCGCAATTTTCTGGGTGCATGGCCTGGCGAGGGTTAACACCCGCCTCAACCGCTCAGAGGCTTGGCTTTGAAAAAGATAGTTATATTTGGATGGGCCCAAACCGCAGCATGGTCATTTACTATGTTTCCGGAGGTGATTTGCTCAACTGGATTGGCATTGGTCCATCAGATGGGGACACTCGAGAGAGTTGGACTGCGCAAGGCACAACCGCGGCAGCCTTAAACGAATACGAGGGATGGCATCCAATGATTCGTGGCTTGATCAAGGGATCTGAGCCCCCTCATAAGTGGGCTCTCTTTGATAGAAAGTCACTGGATAATTGGGTGCGAGGAAGGACGGTTCTAATTGGTGACTCTGCCCATGCCATGCTTCCCTATCATGCTCAAGGCGCTGCCCAATCCATTGAAGACGCCTGGGTTTTAGCTCGTCGACTAGTGTTGGCTCCTAATATTGATGAAGCGCTTAGAACTTATCAGATGATCCGTAAAACGAGAACTGACAAAGTCCAGGAAGCCAGTCGTGCCGCACAGAATTTATTTCATATGTCGGATGAACAGCAAATACAAAAGCGAAACCAACGCTTTACTTCTATGCAGACGAGCATTGGCGATGGATTTCCTCCCGGTCAAGAATGGCTTTTCGCATATGACGCAGAAAATGCCGCTGCTCAATCAGACAGTGATTGGCAGCGTTTAGCATGGAGGTAAGTTTGTCCCAGAGACACGCCAAGCTTCTTGAGAGTTAGATCTTTTTAAGTGATCTATGCGCGTGATCGAACAATTTTCGATGCTGAAGGCCAGAGCAGCTGACGGCTGAAGGTTGAGAGCTAGAGCAATGGCTGCGCGGATTGTTCCCCCGTGAGCTCCCACCACTATATTAGAGCCCGCATAAGTTTCTACCATTTCGTGAATGGCCGGGGTCACTCGAGCACACAAGTCTGCAAAACTCTCCCCGCCAGGAGCACGCTCGTTGGCATTTAACATCCAAAAGTGCGGCCAAGGCCCTCCGTGGGGAAAAACATTCTGAATTGGCTGACCATGCCAATCTCCAAGGGATTGCTCGTTTAATCGCTCATCAGTAGGGATGTGGCTTGGGATGTCATGTCGCCCCTGTTCGCGCACGGCCGCGAGCGTTTGAGCTGTTCGCGACAAATTGGAGCAAATGAAGGTTGCAGATTTAGGCAATAATCTTGCTAAAGCTTCATATGTAGGTTTATGGCTTGTATCTGCGTCGATTTCGGCGCCGCCATATATAAGTCCACCATTATCAACTACAGGTGCGTGCCGCAGCCACCAAAAGTGTGTCGTCGTCATCATCCCTATCCCCTACTATATGATTAAAATGAAGTCTGCGCGAATGAGGATCATAGCTTATGTCAACTAGCAATGGGGCCGAGCCCGAAGTTTCTCTTGATGAAATAGCAGCTTTAGTTCGAGAGTTTCCAGGACCTGACTTGGAAAGCGCCACTAAAGTTCTCGAGCGTGATAGGCTCATCGCTAAGCCCAAAGGAGGCCTTGGACGTCTGGAGGCACTGGCTGAGTGGCTTGCAACTTGGCAAGCTCGCCATCCTCCAAAACTAGAGCGTCCAGCAGTATGCATTTTTGCCGGCAATCACGGAATAGCTTTATCTCGCGAGATATCTTCTCGGACTGGCAAAGCAACCGCAAAAAAAGTTGCAGGATACAGTGCTGGTTTAGGTGCGGTAAATTCAATTTCACAAGTGCTTGATGCTGACCTGCGTGTGTTCGAGCTTGCTCTGGACTCCCCGACTGCTGACTTCACCAAATCCCCCGCTATGACTGATGCAGAATGTGCAAAAGCGATGGCTTATGGAATGATGGCGGTAGAGCAGGGGGTTGATGCGATTGTCCTTGGCCAAGTCGGTGTTGGAGGGGATGTAGCAGCAGCTGCTTTATTTGCGGCTTTTTATAAAGAAGATCCATCTTATTGGCTGCCGGAAGAAGGGGATCTTAAGAAAAATAAAGTCAATGCTGCCTCAGAGGGTGTCTTATTACATAGTAAATCTGCTACGTCTGCCTTCCAGCTTCTTGCTAGGTTAGGTGGCCTAGAAATTGCGGCAATGACAGGAGCAATAGTGGCCGCTCGAATGGGACGAGTTCCTGTGATCCTAGATGGGTTAATACCTGCAGCTGCAGCAGCTGTAGTGGAAAAGCAGGTACCTGGCGGATCTCGCCACTGTATCCTTGGCCATGTTGGAACATCCGCTGCCGATCAGCGCTTAAAAGATCTATATGATGCTCCTCCGATCCTCGAATTGGGAATCAATGTAGGAGAAGGCGCGGGAGCAGCGCTTGCCGTCCATGTTCTGCGTGCAGCAGCTGATTGTCATTCGAATATGGGAACAAGAGCTGAACTCGACAAAGGACTGGCGTGAAGAATACAGCTGTAATTTTTTAAACTTCGAGGAACCCGACTAGTTCTTTAGTTCGTTTTAAAATTGGTTCGGCGACAGTTCGTGCGCGAGTAGCACCATCAGCGATCATAAGGTCGATTTCAGCGGGATCAGCGAGAAGACGGCGCATTTCACTGGTGATTGGTGACAGCACAGACACGGCAAGATCTGCAAGTGCAGGCTTGAACTGCCCAAATCCTTTACCACCAAATTCAGAGAGCACTTCTGAAGTTGTTTTGTCTGAGAGAGCTGCGTAGATCCCTACCAAGTTGGCAGCTTCATGCCTCCCTTCAAGGCCTTCTATCTGTTCGGGCAACATTTCTGGGTCAGTTTTTGCCCGTTTAATTTTTTGCGCGATTGCGTCGGCATCGTCTGTTAAATTAATTCGTGATTGATCTGATGTATCAGACTTACTCATCTTTGAGGTTCCGTCGCGCAAACTCATTACCCGAGTTGCTTCGCCAAATATTTGAGGTTCCGGCAACGGAAAGAAATCTTCTTCAAATTGATTATTGAAAGCCCCTGCTATATCGCGGGCTAGCTCTAGGTGTTGTTTCTGGTCCTCGCCAACTGGAACGTGAGTTGCATGATAGAGAAGGATATCTGCCGCCATAAGTACGGGATAGCCAAATAGGCCAAGACTTGCTTGCTCTCTTCGCTTACCAGCTTTTTCCTTAAACTGCGTCATTCTATTTAGCCAGCCTAAAGGTGTGATCGTGCCTAAGATCCAGGAAAGTTCAGCGTGATAACCTCCGAGCGCGGATTGGTGATAAATGGCACACCGCTTTGGATCGACGCCAGAAGCAATATAAGCAGCCGTGACTTCTCGAGTTGCCCTTTGAAGTTCTGTCGGGTTTTGGGGAACGGTAATTGCATGCATGTCCACAATGCAGAAAAAGCATTCGTAATCATGCTGTAATGAAACCCAGTTGCGGACTGCTCCCAAGTAATTTCCAAGGTGCAAGTTCCCGGTAGGCTGCATGCCGGAGAATATTCTTTTCATAGGGCTGGAACTCTAGAAATCTTGAGGGTCGAGAGTGCTGTTATCGTGCCGCAAGTGTATCGCAGTCAAGATTTACTCGTTTGGCCACGAAATTCTGCGATAGCAACATCTATGCGGGCTGATCCAATCAAATGAGCCAAAATGAGATAGAGTATAGCTCCTGCGAGACAGAGCCCAATTGCAGCAATAAGTCGAATTATGCCTGAATATTCAAGCACTAGAGGGCCAGCAAAGTGAATTGCTGAGGCCATCACTGCGGATGCTGCAACCATACCAATGATCCGTCTCAGCATTTGCTTGTTAGGGGTGAACCAGCCCCGCTGCATTAGGTGCCTACTAAGCAAAATGGTTTGAAGCCAGCTAGAAAATGTAGTTGCAAGTGCCAGGCCTACATGCCCAAGCGGCCACATAAGGATGAGTCCAAGTGCAATATTCACCACCACCGATAACGCCGCTACTTTAGCTGGCGTCTTGGTATCTTCTCTTGCGAAAAAGGCAGGAACTAGAGTTTTCGTTAAAACAAAAGCTGGGAGCCCTGCTGCGTAAGCTACTAACGCTAAGGCTGTTGCACGTGCATCAGCTCGATCAAAGGCTCCATGTTCGAAGAGGGCGCTAACAAGCGTCTCTGGGATTGAAATGGCAGTTGCGGCAGCTGGAAGAGTTAACCACAGACTAAGCTCTTGAGCTCGATTGAGAGTAGTCCTTGCTGAAACGTCGTTTCCAGCTCTGGTCTCACGAGATATTTGGGGAAGAAGCGCAACTCCGATAGCGACGCCTATGACCCCCAAAGGTAGTTGGTAAAGACGGTCCGCATAATATAAGTGGCTGATTGCGCCAGCTGCTAAAAGCGAGGCTAATTGAGAGCCGACAACGATGTTAATTTGGGTGGCACTTGCTGCAAGTACGCCCGGAGCCATCAGCTTAAAAAGACGTTTAACGCTGGATGTTAGTCGAGGCCATTTCAGTCTTAATTCGTAACCTGCTTTCTTTGCAGCAAAAGTAACGAGAATTAGTTGGGCAAGGCCTGAAACAGTCACTGCAGCTGCAAGAACATGTCCTGGGGATTTTCCAAGATTAGCAAATGCTACTAGGGCGGTTATCATGATTATATTTAGAAGGATTGGTGCTGCAGCGGCGGCCCAAAAGCGCCCAATCCCATTCAAAACGCCGCCGGCGAGAGCAGTTAATGTCATTAAGCCAAGGTAAGGGAATGCTAGCCGAGCCATTTGAGTGGTTTGCTCAAATTGCACTGGGTTTTCGAGAAACCCTGGAGCAAGTATTACTATCAGACCTGGCATTATTAATTGCGCAAATGCCGTTAGAAAGATTGTTACCAACAGGACTACCGAAAATGCCTCTTGAGCAAAATTACGCGCAGAATCTGGCCCGTCTTGCTCAAGCTTCTGCGCAAAGATCGGAGCAAAAGCGGAGTTAAAAGCACCCTCTGCAAATAAGCGTCGAAAAAGATTTGGTAAGCGGAAAGCAGTGAAGAAAGCATCAGCTAATGGCCCGGCACCGAGGGTCGTCGCAATCAAAAGGTCTCGGACAAAGCCCAAGATGCGACTTAGCAGAGTGTAAAAACTAACAGTAGCGGCCGAGCGGACGATATTCATAACAACTTGCATACGCCTTTTTTGCGGTTAACTGAAATATTTGTTGTGTGTAAAGAGATCAAGATCTTGGCTGGAGTAGGGAATATCAAAACTGCAGATATGAATGCTGTCTTTGGAGGGCGGTTTTGTTCTTAGATTTTTAAATACCCTGCGTTAAATTTTTCTAGATGTTTGGGTAGTCAAAGTTCCTCTTCTGTTGACAATTAGGGAGAGGTGCCTTACTTCCCCGCTCTCATTCCTGAGGAAGTGGGTCGTTCAACGAAATGACCCCGGCTACCGTAAATGGTCGGCTTATCGGGACAAAAATAAACATATTTGAAGTGGAACGAGCCACATGGCAAAGCGCGAAAACGCTAAGTATAAAATAGATCGCCGTCTCGGTGTTAACCTGTGGGGGCGTCCTAAGAGCCCTATAAACAAGAGAGAGTACGGCCCTGGACAGCACGGTCAGCGGCGCAAAAAACTGTCTGACTTTGGTGTGCAGCTTCGGATGAAGCAGCAGCTTAAAGGCTACTACGGTAGCATTTCGGAGAAGCAATTCCGCCGGTATTATCAAGAAGCAGTTCGCCGAAAAGGCGACACCGGTGAAAACCTTATTGAAATTCTAGAGCGTCGCCTTGATGCCGTAGTTTATCGGATGAAGTTTGTGCCAACGGTTTTTTCGGCACGCCAGATTGTCAATCATGGGCACATTCGTGTGAATGGTAAACGCGTCAACATCCCTTCCTATCAGGTGCGTGATGGTGATGTAATTGAATTGGGTGATAAGGCTAAGACTATGGCGCTAGTTCTTGAGGCGATCCAGTCGTCCGAGCGCGATGCCCCAGACTACGTTGAAGTTGATTACAACGCTCTTAAAGGTTCATTCGTTCGCGGTCCAAAGCTTGCGGACGTTCCTTATGCAGCGCAGATGCAGCCCAACCTCGTTATCGAATATTACTCGCGTTAATTATCGAGCAACTGAACTATTCCTGCAGCCTGCCTTCAACCCCGAAGGCGGCTGCATTTGCTTGAAGGAGCATTTTTATGGGTACCCAGCGTACACTTTCAATTATCAAGCCAGATGCAACACGTAGAAACCTCACCGGAAAAATTAATGCACGGTTCGAGGAAAAGGGGCTTCGTATTGTAGCTCAACGTCGTGTGCAGTTGACCCGAGCTCAGGCTGAGGGATTTTATGCGGTTCACAAAGACCGACCCTTTTTCAATGATTTGTGCGAATTTATGATTTCTGGTCCTGTCGTTGTACAGGTTCTAGAAGGCGATAATGCTGTGCAGGCAAATCGTGATATTATGGGGGCTACTAACCCAGCAAATGCTGATGAGGGTACAATCCGAAAGGATTTTGGGGAGTCTATTGAGGCTAACTCCGTCCATGGTTCCGATTCAGAAGAGAACGCAAATATCGAGATTTCATTTTTCTTCGGACAACTTGAAATCGTGGGGTAGTACCCGGTTTAATCAAAACTGGTTGTGTTTTGAGGGGTGCGTCTGCAAGTGGTGGGCGCGCCCCTTTGTTTTAAAATAATAAAAAAATATCTTAGGCGCGCGTTACTAATAAAAGATCGTTAAAACTAACAGTTAGTTTTTAATTCAAATTAAGTCAGTCTGGCATCAGGAAAATCCATACTATGTCTAACCCAGCAGATGTTTCCTTTCGTGAAGCAGTGATTGTCTGGCTTAGGATAGGAATCCTCAGTTTTGGTGGTCCAGCAGCGCAAATCTCTTTGCTGCATAACATTGTTGTTGAAGAAAAACGCTGGATTTCTGAGAAAAATTATTTGAGCGCACTTGGGTTTTGTATGATGTTACCAGGCCCTGAGGCTATGCAACTTGCAACCTATGTTGGATGGAGATTGCACGGGGTTTTGGGCGGTCTCGCCGCAGGTATTTTATTTGTGGTTCCCGGTGCTCTAGTAGTGCTTGGCTTAGCTGTGGCATATGCGCTTTTTGGCGAAAGCTCTGTCTTGATTTCTATTTTTTATGGGATCAAGGCCGCAGTGATAGCGATTATCTTCGATGCTTTGATTAAAATCGCTCGAAGATCGCTTAAAAGCCGAGGTCAATGGATTTTGGCTTGCTTAGGCTTTATTGCACTTTTTTTCTTTGCTCTGCCGTTCCCAATTGTTGTGCTAGCAGCAGCGGTCTGGGGATTCTGTCGGGGAAAGTCTTTCGTTGGTGAATTCCATTCGAACAATACTTCCCAAATAAGTTTTGGCCGATTGGGGATGACGGTTTTAGTTTGGTCCGGCCTATGGTTTGCACCCATTTTTTTCCTTTGGGTCTTATTCCCTAACCAACTCTTGACCGAAGTGGCCACTTTCTTTTCAACATTAGCTATCACCTCGTTTGGTGGAGCATATGCCGTTCTTGCATACGTGGCTCAGGAAGCAGTCAGTTCATATAATTGGCTAACAGCTGCTCAAATGATGGATGGACTGGGGCTGGCTGAAACTACTCCAGGACCTCTGATTTTAGTTACAGAGTTTGTTGGGTTTATGGCGGGTTTTACGGCTGGCGGAATAACATTGGGTATTGCGTCGGCCGCTATTACATTATGGGTGACTTTTGTGCCTTGTTTCCTTTGGATATTTGCTGGCGCACCATTCATTGAAGTAATAGCAGCACGCCCATCTTTAGCCTCGGCATTGGCAAGCATTACTGCGGTTATTGTTGGCGTAATACTGAATCTATCGGTTTGGTTTGCTTTGCATGTTTTTTTTGGTGACATTGAGCAAAATAATTATGGTCCCATTGTAACCTGGGAGCCGACTTTCAGTTCTTTTGATGGCCTTGCTGCTGTGTTGGTTATTATTGCAGTATTAATGATATTTGCATTCAAGCAGAGCGTACTGAGGGTACTGCTATCGGTGACTTTAGTTTCAATGGCTTTAATGGCATTCAATTAATAAAAGCCATTTTCCCTAGGGGAACATGGCCCCTACAGGTAACGTGCCACCAATCAAATGTCTAAAATAGAACTAAGGGAACTAGTTCATCTTAGAGTAAAAAAATCGCCATAAGTATTAGGAGACCAGCTACCGCCACGGTTGCCACCGTTGTCATTTTAGTGAAGTGCGTCCACTCGGTTCTCCGCACGTTAGCATCTTCATCAAAATCAACCATTTTTGTCTCCAAACAAATTGAGAAAGATATTTATACTGCCGAATGGGGAGGCGGCAAATAGTAAGATGCTCCGCTTTCCACACCTTCGATAATCACTTTGCCGTTTTCTTTAAATAATTTTCCTTCCGCGATCCAGCGCACAGCTTGCACATAGATTTCGTGTTCCGCTTTTAAAACTCGAGCTGCGAGTGAGTCTGGATTATCATTGGGTAGTATCGGCGTCACAGCCTGGATAATTATTGGCCCTGCATCCATTTCTGCGGATACAAAATGGACTGTCGCTCCAGCAAAACGACAACCAGCTTCAATTGCTCGCGAATGCGTATTTAAACCCGGAAATGAGGGTAATAATGAAGGATGAATATTAATTGCTTTTCCTGACCATCGTTCGGTGAATGTTGAGGTTAGAACTCGCATGAAGCCAGCAAGGCAAACGAGCTCTACGCCAGCATCCTCGAGAGCATCATTAAGAGCTAATTCAAAATTCTCTCGATCTTTGTAAAATTTATGGTCAATCGTCAGGCATTTCAGACCAGCTTTCTCAGCTCTTTCGAGACCTGCTACATTTGGTCGGTTGCTGATAACAATTGAAATTTCTGCAGGTAAGATATTGCTAGCACAGGCGTCTATCAGTGCTTGAAGGTTTGAGCCGCGACCTGAAATCAGAACTCCAAGCTTCATTTCTGCAACCTATCTATACCTTCAAGATGGACAGCCGGGCCGTCATTTCTTGAAAAAATCTTACCCGCAATCACAGCATCTTTAGTGCCAATGCTAGACAGTAGGTCTAGCGCTGCATCGACTTTATCTTTTGCTGTATAGACCAAAAGGCCGGAGCCGCAGTTGAAGGTCCGGGCCATATCCCAACTCGAGATATTTCCCGATTTGGCTAGCCACGGAAAAAGCGGATCTTCTGGAAGTGCGCTGAGGTCAAATTCCATAGCAAGAGACTTGGAGAAAGCACGGGGTGGGTTTTCAATTAACCCCCCACCTGTGATGTGTGCCATTCCATGAGCAAGACCATTCCGCGCAAGTTCTACCGCCTCACGGGCGTATATCCTCGTTGGCTCCAGCAATGCTGCTCCCAGTTTCCTATTTGGTGCAAATGGTGCTGGGTCATCGTAGCTTAAGCCAGATCTTTCAACGATGCGGCGCACTAGAGAATACCCGTTAGAATGAATTCCGCTTGAGGGGATTGCTATAACAACGTCACCTTCTTGGACCGAGGTCCCGTCTATAAAACCGCCACGCTCTACTGCACCCACTGCAAATCCAGCAAGATCATATCGGCCGACTGGGTAAACGCCCGGCATTTCTGCGGTTTCGCCACCAATTAATGCGCAGCCTGCGAGCTTACATCCGGCAGCGATACCTTCGATGACTTCTGAAGCTTGGTCTATATCTAACTTGCCCGTTGCAAAGTAATCCAAGAAAAATAGGGGTTCTGCCCCTTGAGTTGCTAAGTCATTCACACACATCGCAACCAGATCTGTGCCGATACCAGTATGATCTCCAACTGTTTCTGCAATAAGAAGTTTTGTTCCAACCCCATCTGTTGCCGCTACTAGTATAGGATCGGAGTAGCCTGCTGCTTTAAGATCAAATGCTGCGCCAAACCCTCCTAGCGCAGCACCAGCACCTGCTCGGGCTGTTGCTTTTGCGGCTGGAGCAATCCGCGCCACGAGAGCGTCGCCTGCAGCGATGTCAACTCCAGCTTGCTTATATGCGTCATTGCTGTTCTGAGTCATATTCATTCCGATTATATCTTGTCTTATAAAGAACTGCTGCCTTCCGTGAGGCAATACCCCTCGAGGCAGTTTCGCGCAACGACGGTTGTTTACGTTTTTGTGAGATATTTTTGGGAGAAGGGTATGCGATCTTTGGCTGCCGCCTTGTTTCTAGTGCTAGTGGCAAACAGCTTCATGCGCTCTGCAGAAGCGGCGGATCCATACACTGTATCTGGCATCGTTGTTGATTTGACGAGAGAAACTTCTGCGATAGCGAGGAAGGAAGCAATAGAAATTGCTCACGTTCAAGCCTTTGAACGCTTATTTAAACGCCTTTCAGTTTCTAACAAGTCGGCAGATTTTCCAGAAATTAACTATCTGATTGCTGCAGATCACACCGCTGGCTTTAAGATCGACGACGAGGTTACATCTGAAACTCGCTACGCAGCAAAAATAACAATCTCATTTGTACCCGAACGGGTAAGCAATTTTTTTCAAGAGTACCGTATCCAATTTACAGATAAACAAGCGCCAAGTGTCATCGTGGTTCCGGTTTTGGCATGGGCTGGTGCTTTGTCGCTATGGCAACAAAATAATCCATGGCGCACTGCTTGGACATTTCTGGATACATACGACGGCCTCACCCCGGTGATGAACCCAAAGGGTGATTTGGTGGATGTTGGATCTTTATCTCCTTATCAAGCGGTTAACCAAAATTCGCAGAGACTCAAGGCAATCTCGGCACGCTATGGCGCAGCTGGTGTATTGCTCGCTCAGGCAAATTACCGAGTTGATTTCGAAACAGGTAATCCTGTTCTTGAAGTAGCCGCAGAAGTTCTTGGAGGTGGTCCTGATTTAGGTCGTTTTAAGTATGTGAAAACTGGCGCGGCTGGTTCTTCATTGGAGGCTATGTGTAGAGAGGCGGCTTTTGCTGTTATGAATGAACTTGATGCGGTGTGGAAGCAGAAATCCTCCAGCTTAAACTCTGGAAAAAAAAGTGTCCTACTTGCTGATTTTGAATTGAAAAGCCTTTCCGAATTTGGCGATGTGCGACTTAGATTGGATGCTTCTTCCAGTGTGACGCGACATGAGCTCGTTAGCCTCTCCAAAGACCGAGCCCGTTTTCGTATTTACTTTGATGGCACACCTGAGGAGGTTAGGGCTAATATTGCTGAACAAAATATGGACCTTGTGCCATCCGATCCTGGTAGCCAAGTAAAGTGGGTGCTCATTGCAGCACCTAAGCGTTCAAAGAGGTAAGGTTTGCCTATGGTTGCTGATGATAAACTGGAAAAAAAAGTGATGCCAGGGTGGCGAAAACTCGCTGCCTGGATACTTATTCTTTGCGGTATTGTTCTTTTTATTGGCTTATTTAGAGAAGTTTTATTGCCCTTTGTTGTTGGTTTGGCAGTGGCTTACTTTTTAGACCCCTGTGCGGATTGGTTGGAGCACAAAAAGGTCCCTCGTTGGGCAGCGGCAACCATAGTTTTGATTTCGTTCGCTTTTCTTTTTCTCATGATCATTGTTCTGGCGTTCCCGCTAGTGCAAACACAGTTCAAGGCAGCTGCTGAAGCGTTGCCGATTTATGCAGAAAAAGTTGAGGGACAGTTAGACTCACTTCTAATTTTCGCTTCAGAAACACTGGGCGAAAATGATGTTCAAAGAATTCGTGAAGCAGTGGGAGGCCAGGTTGGAAAAGGAGTTGAGATTTTTGGAGGCTTGATCCAGAAAATTTTCAGTGGTGGCGTAGCTCTGGTTAACATCTCAACTTTTATCTTTGTCACTCCCATCGTGGCATTTTACTTGCTCAGGGATTGGGATCGCTTAATTCGGTGGTTAGACGACCTGGTGCCTAGAAAAGCATTAACACCCGTTCGTCAGCAAGCCGCACTAATTGATAAAACATTGGCGGGATTCGTGCGCGGTCAAGCAACTGTGTGTCTGCTTCTGGGGCTCTTTTATGGAATTGGATTAACTCTAACAGGTCTGCAGTTTGGCTTTATTGTTGGCATTATCTCAGGAGTTTTGGCCTTTATCCCTTATGTAGGCTCAATTTTTGGTCTGGTTGCTAGCGTAGGGCTTGCGCTAATCCAATTCGACAGTAACTGGGATATCGGAGCTGTCGCTTTAATTTTTGTTGTCGGTCAACTGCTCGAAGGCAATGTGTTGACCCCAAAGCTGGTCGGAGACCGGATCGGACTGCACCCGGTTTGGGTGATTTTTTCTCTCTTTGCTGGAGGGGCTCTCCTTGGTTTTTTGGGGATGTTACTTGCCTTACCGGTGGCCGCAGCGGTCGGAGTGCTCCTGCGTTTTGCTGTTGCAGAATATAGAAAAAGCCAGATTTATCATGGAGAGGATGATAGTCATCACGAAAGCGGAGACCCGGCTTGAACAAACAGTATCCGCTCGAGCTTCCTCATCAACCCACTTATGCAGAGGCGGATTTTCTC
>VMCJ01000073.1 GCA_008081395.1 Rhodospirillales bacterium
TGAATTCTGAGCCGAGACATAGCAAAACAGTAGCAGCGATCCGCACCCACTTTGGGAGCAGGAGATAACACGATGACAAATTCCTCCATTTCCTTGATTAAGTCGCGGATGCGGATTCCAGCGATTTGCGCTCCAATGTTTTTAGTCACTGGACCACAGATGGTAATCAGGGCCTGTAAATCAGGGGTGATGGGCTGCTTTCCTACAACTAACGCCCGCACAAGCGATGAGCTTCGAGTTTGGCTAGACCAGATGTCTGAAATGGTTACGGATCAAGACGTGCCTTGGGCGATCAACATGATCACGCACACCAGCTATGGCCGTTTTGATAATGAGTTAGCCTTAGTCGAACAATATCAGCCTGAATTAGTCATTACTGCCTTGGGCGGGCCGCATCGGGTAACAGGTGTGGTGCATGGCTACGGCGGTTTGGTCTTTGCTGATGTCAATTCCCCCAGCTTTGCGCGTAAGGCTTTAGACAAAGGGGCCGATGGCTTAGTTCTTGTCTGTGCAGGGGCTGGTGGTCATACGGGGGAATACGCCATGATGCCCTTTATTGACGAAGTGCGTTCGTTTTTTGATGGCCCATTGATCGTTGGTGGAGGTATTTCCACTGGCCGTGCCATAAAAGCGACTGAGATTTTAGGCGCAGATTTTGCCTATCTTGGAACACGGTTCTTGGCCTGTGAGGAAACCTTAATCAATGATGCCTATCGTCAGATGGTCTGGGACAGCAGCATGCAAGATTTGATTGCGTCACGAGCGATCACAGGCGCTTTAGGCAATTGGATGCGCGCTAGCGTAGAAGCTGCGGGCTTCAGCCCGGAGGACATGACCAGCACGGCTAAGATTGATTTTTCTCAAGACATGCATGAAGGTTCTAAGGCATGGAAGACCGTTTGGAGCGCGGGGCAGGGCGTGGGAAGCGTAGTGCATCGTGAAACCATCGCTCAAGTGGTAGAGCTGCTTGTAAGAGACTATGACGGGGCGTGATATGAGCATTTCCGCTGAAGAACGCTATTTAATTGAGGAAACTCTGCGGATCGCAGAGGCGCGTACCACCCATATGGTGCCTGAGGTCATGGACAACCCGATAGCTAAATACACAGACCCCAAACAATATGAAGCCGAGGTTAACACTCTCTTTCGTAATTTCCCCATAATAATTGGCCACGTGTCTGATTTGGCTGAGCCAGGAGATTTCATCACTCATGACCACTTTGGGGTGCCAATCCTTGTGACTCACGCGCAAGACGGCAACGTGCGGGCATTTTTGAATGTCTGTCGTCACCGCGGCGCAAAACTGACCAAAGAACCCTGCGGTAAGGCACGCACGATTTCATGCCCTTATCATGCGTGGACCTATAGTTTGGACGGTAAATTACGCGGTATTCCGCAGGCGTTCGGATTTGATGGAGTAGATAAATCAAAACGAGGCTTGGTCGAATTGCCTGTATTTAATCGCTTTGGTTTGATTTGGGTGGTGCCATCTGTCCAAGATCACACTATCGACATCGATACATGGTTGCAGCCTATGGCGGAACAGATGACTGGCTTGGATATGAGCAATCAGCATGTGTACCGCAAATGGACTCTGGAAAAGAAAATGAGCTGGCGTTTCTTACTAGAGGCGTTCCAAGAAAGTTATCATTTTTGCTATGCCCACCGTGATACGGCTTGCGCCGGGTATTTGGACAACCAAAGCGTTCAGATAAATTTTGATCCGCATGTGCGCCACGCTGTTCCGTTGCCCAAGGTTTTAGACCTGCGCGATCAGAATCCGGATACATGGGATTATCGATCAAATTTCATGACGCAGAATTATATATTCCCTGCTAACTTTGTGCAGGTAATGACAGACCACATCTATATCCACACGATCATTCCAACAGGAATTGATACCTGTGTGTTCCAATGCATGATGTTGATTAATGAAGTGCCACAGACCGAAAAAGCCGAGCGGTACTTCCAGAAAAACTATGATCTTATCCGTCAGGTCTTTGAAGAAGATTTTGAGATCGGCGAAGGCATCCAAGCAGGACTGCACTCTGGAGCAAATACTGGATTTATTTTTGGTACCTATGAATGTGGTCTGCATTTTGGTCAAAAAGCGATTGACGCGGCCTTGGCGGGCAAGATCAGGGTCTAATCCTCAATCATTTTTGATAAAACCTCGGTCTAATGGCTCTGTTCCTGTACTAGGAAGAAAACCCTTTGAATGGCGTATCTATTTTGTTTAGGTCCTGTATGAGTTCGGGAGGCAAATCAGAGGGTAATGCTGAATTTGCACTCGCATAGACTGTGTCTGTCATCGACCCTAAACGTTTTTCTATAACGCTTTTAATCTCATCATGGCGACCGGATATCGCAAACAGCTCCAAAACATCATCCGAAATAACTTCCTGTAATTTGTCCCATTCTCCATCTTTGGTCATACGGTTTAACTTCAAGCCTAGGTCTTTCAAGTCATGAGCTTCTAACACTGGATAGTAAGCGGGCGTTGAACCATAAAATCCTACCCGATACCGGATCCATTCTCGGATTTCATGAACCTTTGCGTCGTTTGGGCCAGTGGCAATGAAACCACCACCGGTGATCTCAAATGTTTCTCGCGAACGTCCTCCTCTTTCCATCCCTTTTTTGAGCTCGGGTAAAACGGTCTCTGATAAATATTTTGGAGTGCAAAAAGGATGCAGGCGGGCACCGTCAGCTACCTCCCCAGCAACGCGAAGCATAGCAGGCCCAACTGCCGCGAGTGTTACAGGTGGTAGTCTAAGACCAAGACTTTCTGGATTGAAGTATGGTGGCATTAATGTGAACTGGTAATGCTGCCCCTCAAATTTAAGATCATCACCAAACCGCCAACAACGCCAAATGGCCTTCAGAGCTTGAATATACTCCTTCATTCGAGGAGCTGGCGGGCTCCATGGGACTGAAAATCGTCTCTCATTGTGAGCTTTAACCTGGGTGCCCAATCCTAATATAAATCGACCTCGGCTCGCTTCGTTCAAATCCCAACTTAAGTTGGCAGTTGCCATTGGTGAGCGGGAAAATGAAATAGCAATTGCCGTGGCTAACTCTATAGTTTCCGTCTCTACCGCGGCTATAGCCAGAGGAAGATACGGATCGTGTTTATTTTCCATAGTTGTTATGATGTTATATCCGTCAGCTTCTGTTGACTGGGCAGCTGTTTTTACCTTTCTGAGGTCATCTTGGGGCACTGTGGTAGCGACGCGCATTTTGACTGGTCCTTTTTACCTTGCATTGGTTATATATAAGGTGTCGTTGCCTAACTCTACGAGGTTAGATCAAAAGTGGTAGGTACAGAAAATTGGAAAGAAGCACTGCCTCAGGATTGGCTTGGGCCTGATGGAGAGAAAGTCGCTTGTACTGAAAAGTTGAAGGTTTTAGAGGAAAATATTGCCGAGCTTGCTGAGCTGGCGCAGGAAGCATTAGAGGATGCAGTTCTTATGGGAGTTGATGAGCGCGAGCTTAGAGATACCCTATCTCGTCTGGTCAGTGGGCTGATAAACCCATACAAGAAATAAGATGGGTGCTATATCTTGCTAAGCAGCGAATGCCTGTTGCTTCTTTGCCAAAATTTTTCGGATGCTGCCCGCATCCTCTGCAGTTCTCAACTGTTCCCTTATGTCATTATTTCTTAATACCCTTGAGGCCATGGATAACGCCTTGAGGCAAGCGGACCCGGCGTCTTCTGGAGCCAGAAGCATCAATATTAAGTCTACTGGTTGTCCATCAGGGCTTTCATACTCTACTGGGGATTTAAGGCGGCCAAAAGCTACAGCCAGTTTATTTAGGCCTGCGACTCTGCCATGAGGCATAGCAACTCCACCACCAACACCAGTTGCCCCAAGTTGCTCTCGTGCGAGAAGCAGATCCATCACTAACTGTGGATCTAAGCCGTTATCAGCTGATAACTTCTCGGATAATTCCTGTAGCGCTCTGCGTTTGCCATTTGCTTCAATGGCAGGAACGATAGTCGCATCTAAAAAAAGTTCGTCCATTAATTAAGAACGTCCTTCATTTCTACGTGCCTTTTTTGATTTGAATCTTTAGTCATCATAGGAAACATGATCGTAACTGTTTGCCGGGTCTAAGGTATCCAATGCCAGTTTTTCAGCTTACCTTTACACAAAAGTCCCACATAAAGTTCAAGAACGGCGTTATTGTCCTGACTTGGCAAAGAGTCAAGATATCAAGAGCAATCTACTGTTTATAAGATAAAGACGGTGATTGTCGTTTTCTTTGCGCAGACGTTGGGATGAACATTGATTCACGATATTTAGCTACGGTGCGACGGGCGATTGAGATCCCTTCGACGCTTAACAATCTGGCAATACTTTCATCTGACAGCGCATTTGTTCTGTTTTCGGCTTCGATTAGTTCTCTGATCCTATGTCGAACTGATTCAGCAGATGAAGCAGTGCCATCTTGATTTTGAAGAGCAACGGAAAAAAACGATTTGAATTCCTTTATACCCATCGGTGTATCAATATACTTGCCGTTAATAGTTCGACTGATCGTGCTTTCATGAACTTCTAATTCTTGCGCTATGTCTTTCAGGGTCATAGGCTTTAGAGCAATTACTCCCTCTCGAAAAAAGTTTTCCTGTTTTCGAACAATTTCTTCTGCAACTTTTAGTACTGTAGAAGCGCGTTTTTCTAGTGCCCTTATTAGCCATTTTGCTGATACAAGGTTATCGGAAATAAATTGTCGCTCTGTTTTGTCTCGAAGAGCTTTTCGCGCGTCTGCTGAGTAATCAGTATTTAAGAGAATGCTTGGGAAGGCCTCAGGGTTTAATTCAACATGCCAGGAAGGATCTTTTTCTGATTTCTTCCGCATCAAAACATCCGGAATCACAACTTGAATACTGGATTGCTCAAATGATGATCCAGGGTTTGGGTCAAGGTGCCGGAGTTCCTCAATCATCTCTGATAATTTTTCTGAGCTTACCCCACACAGCTTTTGAAGTTCTTGATACTTCCGTTGTGATAGAAGACGGAGATTATCTAGCATAATCTTCATTGGTGGATATAACTGATCGATTTCCTTCAATTGCAGAGCAAAACATTCACCAAGATTGCGAGCTCCAACACCAGTTGGTTCTAAAGTTTGTATGCGTTCCAGCACGTTAAGAACAGATATTTGATGCTTGCCTAACTCAGTTGCGATTTCGTTTATATCTGTCCTTAAATATCCATCATTATCAATAGCATCTATAAGCCTGGCAGCAATCATCGCTTCATCATTGGTATGACGCTCTAGATTAAATTGCATAAGCAAATGTTCCTGAAGCGAATTACCTTGAGCGAGTCTATCGGTGATAGAGTTAATTTCATTATTTTCTTCGGTTTTTTTAAACTGAGTATCTCGTGAATTTGTCTCAAAGGTTTTGGGTTCCCAAGACGATTTATTCGAAGAGACCGATTTAACCTTTTGTTCGGAAAACTCACTTTTTTCTAAAGTCGGATTTAACTCTTTTCTGAGATCATTAGAATTTTCATAGCCTTCGGTTTCAGCAGTTTCGGTGTTGATAACCTCATCTAAAAATGGATTTTTTTCTATTTCATCTTTTACAAACGCATTTAGTTGATGATTTGTCATCTCAAGCAACTGAATGGATTGCTGTAACTTGGGAGTCATGACGAGGCTTTGAGCCTGTCTAAGATGGTGTGTTTGTTTAAGTGCCATGGACTAATCGACTTCGATTAAAAAATCTTAAGAATCTTTCTTTTAAGACTTAAAAGTGTCTCCCAGATACACACGCTTAACATCAGGATTATCAATTACTTGTTGGGGTGTGCCCTGCATCATAATCGAACCGTCATGCAAGATATAAGCACGGTCAACAACATCAAGTGTATCTCTAACATTATGATCTGTGATTAGTACGCCAACCCCCATTTCAGTTAGCTGCTTTACCAAGGATCGAATTTCAGAAACAGCTACTGGGTCAATTCCTGCGAGGGGTTCGTCAAGAAGTAGAAAATTAGGTCGAGCGGCAAGGGCTCTTGCAATTTCCATTCGTCTCCGCTCCCCGCCCGATAAGGCTTGAGCTGGTGTCTTACGGATATGCTCCAGCCCGAAATCAGATAGTAGATTATCTACTAATTCACGGCGCTTTGTGCGCGCAGGTTCTACAAGTTCGATTGCGGCTAATAGATTTCCTTCAACAGACATACCGCGAAAAGCTGAAGGTTCTTGCGGAAGATATCCCACACCAAGTCGGGCTCGCCGGTAAAGTGGGAGTTTTGTGATATCAACGCCATCTAACAAAACTTGTCCGCTGTTAGGACTAGAAAGGCCACATAATATATAAAAACATGTGGTTTTTCCTGCTCCATTTGGCCCTAGCAAGCCGACGGCTTCACCTCGTTTAATTTCGAGACTTACATCATGTAAAACTGGCTTTTGACGCCAATATTTACTGAGGGCACGAGCCCTTAGACCATTGTTTGATGCCTCTATGTGCCGATCGTGAATAATAAGCTTTTCGTTCGTGGAATCGATTGGCATTAAGGCTTACCTTGAGGTGAAATTACGCCCCGAACTCGGCCACTAGAAGAGGGGTTCTTGGTATTGGATCCTGAAATTCGACTGATTCCAGACTTAAAATCAAAACTGGCCATTGCCCCTAAAAGTACATTATTGCCACGTGTAATCCGTATATTGCCGAAAACTTCAGCAAATTGTTGTTCTAAATCGTAGACAACTTCCTCAGCCTTAATAACTTCGCTAGCTGTACTTATCTCGATGCCTCCGCGCGCGAATGCCCGTTGGTCATTTGTGTGATACTCAATTTCTTCATTGGCAATGAGTTTAATATTCTTATTCCAATATGAGGTGTTTTTTCCAGAAAGTATTATCGAACCAGTATCTGTATCAATTTTTGCAAAATTGCTTGTTGCTCTGTCTTCCTTATTTTTTATTTCAATATTTCCTTCAGCGATAATTTGATAAATTTCAATTTTTTTATCTTTACCGTCTCTGTAATTCGCTGAGATCTTATTTGCTTTTAAAATTAAGTCTCCCCTACTAACGACTGCTTTTCCGGCCGCCAAAAACGTGCGTTTTTTTTGATCCCATTCGACACTGTCTGCCGCGTCTAGAGATATTGAACTATCTCCTGAAGGAAGAAATCTCTCTGCATTTGATGGGTGCGTAAGGGCGGTTAGGGCGAATAAGAGTATTACTGCTCCATATACCTTCAATTTTGATTTCCTCTCATTGAGATGGGGCCCTTAAGGAGGACTTTTTGTGTGGCAGTATCTATTGAAAAACCTCTGGAATTTATTGTGATCGAGGGGTCTTCAATCTTGGCTAGGCCTGAACCACGAGCGATTATGCCATTTGAGCCACTCCAAATTTCTACAGCCTGCGTTTTGATTTTTCTGCCGTCGGAGTGCTCAGCTATTACCTCACCTTCAAGCCAAAGACGATTTTCTGATTGTACAAGCTTTCCAGTTTGAGCTGTTATTCTAACCAGAGCATTTTTATCTAAGTTATAAAATGCATCTAAGTCTTGCATTACCAACTCGTTATTGCCTTTGTCTGCAATTGTGCCTTGTTCGGCTGCAAAGGTGAAAGCGTTTCCCGAACTTAGACGACCATGCACTTTGGGTTCTTTAATTTCAATTAAATCTGGGATCATTCCTTTAGAGACAGAAACAGGATCAGATAGACGGCCGGGTCCTGTGTTGAGTGTAATCAGCGTAAGTAAGATTAAAATTATTAGAAGGGTCCAGCGGAGCTTTCGCGTTATAGAGGACCAATAAATTACTTTGGCACTATTCACTCCAGGCTCGGATGAATGACGCGTGTAAGTATTGTTGAATCCTTTAGACATGCGCTTTCATATCAAGAATGTGCGAAGATATCGACATTCTCCCAACCAGAAAGGTCTAGAGCAGCCCTAGTTGGAAGGTATTTAAAGCTAGCTTCTGCAAGGTCCATTCTACCTTCGCGTAAAAGCATTTCCTGAAGTTTTGATCTGAGTGCATGTAGATGTAAAACATCACTAGCTGCGTAGCCAATCTGTGCATCGCTTAATTTTAAAGAACCCCAATCTGAAGATTGTTGCTCCTTAGATATTGAGACCCCAAGGAGTTCACTGCAGATATCTCTAAGGCCATGACGATCAGTATATGTACGGACGAGTTTTGATGCTATTTTTGTACAGAAGACGGGGCTTGCCTCTAACTCAAGGTCACGAAGCAAAACCATGATGTCAAATCTCCCAAAATGGAAGATTTTTTCAACTTTCTTATCACTTAGTAATTTGCGAAGTCGTGGAGCCGAGTAATCAGGCTGAAGACCATTTTTTTTTCGTGGAAACTGCACCAAATGAGCATCACCATCCCCGGCAGAAAGCTGCACAAGGCATAGTCGGTCACGTTTTGGGTGAAGGCCGGTTGTTTCGGTGTCGACAGCAATGGCACTACCAAATGCAAGTCCGTCTGGAAGATCGTCTATATGGAGAAAATTTGCCAAAGTTTGCTCCGTCGGTGAAGCATTGGTGCCCAGGAGAAGACTCGAACTTCCACGACCTTTCGGCCACAGGTACCTGAAACCTGCGCGTCTACCAATTCCGCCACCTGGGCTAGGGCAGTCAAAAACAATCTGACTGATCGGAGCGGCGTCAATAACGCTTAGAATGGAGGATTGTCAACGTATTCGCATAAGCAAAAATGCAAGAAGACCTAACGAAGGATATAATGCAACCAATATCGGCATTAACTGACCAGGAGGGTAGGGGACAATAAGAATTATTAATCCGGCCGTAGCACCGGCTGACATTTGTAAAAAACCAATAAGTGCTGAGGCGGAGCCAGCCATATCTCGAAATGGTGATATAGCTCCTGCGATGCTATTGGGTCTTAATATCCCCATCCCAAACATCACGACCATCATTGGTAATATGATGGCCGTCCAATGATTGGTATCAATTAACCAGGCGATAGCCATAGCCCATCCCCCCAAGGTTGAAGCTATGATCCCAACCAACATTGACTTTTGCAAACCAAGTCGAGGGGAAAATCTGGTTGATAGAGTAGCGCCAATAACTAATCCGATCATGACGCCTGCAAACATGAAACCAAATTCTTGTGTAGAGGCACCTAAATCTTCTTGGAGAGCAAATGTTGCGGAAGCTAAAAAGGTGAATAGCGCACCGCCTGCAAAGAGAGAAGGTAATGCATATGCTAAAAATTCACGATTTAGACATATCGTTTGGTATCGCTTAGCCAAAACATTAAAATTCAAGGACTGAGTCTTTTTATTTATTGGTCTTGTCTCTGAAAGAAGCAGTGCAACAAGGCATAACATGATCCCACCGCTTGCTGCTAATGTCCAAAAGATACCCCGCCAATCTGAAAATTCTAAAACTAGAGAACCAATTGAGGGCGCTAAAATTGGTGCAAATCCCATTCCGGCAGTAACAATTGACATAGCCTTTTGCATCCCCGGGCCATCATGAATATCTGCTACGATCGCTCGGGCTGCTACCGGCGCTGTGCAGGCAGCTATCCCTTGCAAAAGACGGGCTGCAAGGAGTGTTTCTAGGTTGGGCGCAATGGCGCATAGGACTGAAAAAACTAAATATAAAAGTAGACCTGCCAATAAGACTAAGCGCCGACCGTAGCGATCTGATATGGGACCAACAACAAGCTGCGCGATTGAAAAACCAAGCAGAAAAATACCGACCATCAATTGGGCTTGTGAAGAATTTGAATTGAGAGCAATTGCTAAGGCTGGGAGTGCCGGTAAAGCCATATCAATAGAAAGTGGCGTTACTCCAGTTAATAAGGTGAGGATAACAATTACGGTTAACGACGTTCCCTTAACAGCAAAAGGTGCTTTTTGGGAAAATTTTATCAGTTTGAGTGTCCAGTTTTATCATCAGCATCAACATTTAGAGCATCTGCTCGTGCTACAGCTGCGGCCAATTTTTCTTCCTGGGATTTTAAATTTTTCTTTGCATCCTGAACGTAGGCAGTCCATCGAATTCCAGTCATGAAAATGTGATGAACACACCGGCCCCAAAAACGCATGGGACGGTCAACGTCTAGGAGAAGGACTACGCGGCGTTCATCAGTGTCATTGTGGACTTCGTGGTCAAAGGTGTCGTCAAAAACAAGGCACTTGTCGGCTTTCCAGGAAACTTGTTGATCGTGGATTCTGATCCAGCAATTCTCAGTATCGTTTGGAACTATAAGAGCTAGATGGCCACGGATTACGCCCTTAGTGACCCCTTTGTGGGGAGGAATTCGGTAATTAGGTGCAAGAATTGAGAAGAAAGCAGTTCTAAGATGTGGAATTTGCTCTAGAGCACGAGTGGTTTCCGGGCACCTTAAACAGTTAGCTTCCGATTTATATCCAAAACCAAATAGCACAAATGTTTGCCAGTTTTCACCCTTGGAAATCTTAGCTTGATCAGGGGATACCTCATGAAAGTAAGGAATGTTAGCAGGAGTTTCGAGTACACTGAGTAATTCTTGTCGGATAATATCAACTTTAGCTTCCAGAGATTTTGCCCAATCAAAGTTTTCAGTTTGAAAAACGGGCATGTCGCCAACCGTTGACTGCTTTCCAAGGAAGCTACCAAGCTGGCGAATAAGCTTTTTGCCTGTTTTTTTGATAAAGCTACGCCGGCTTCGACGGATTTTTTCGACTAAGTTATGCTCTGGTGTCATATTGGCATTGTCCATACCAAAAAAACTCGCTGATTAGAAACTTTGCGGGGAGAACATGGAGAAGGCTGCGTGCTAACGCAAGTCGCCTTATGTATTTATTTTGCAATGCCAAAGTGGTGAGAGCGTGATTGAAAATTTTGAAGTCTTAGCGCATGCAGACTGGTCAGTGCGCAAATCGGGCCGTTGGCTCGTGACAGCTGAGCCTTTTAAGGGAAAGTGGCGCATACATGAGCCCGTTATGGTGAATGTGAAGGGGCTGTTGGGTGAAGATATTGGGAGCCGCGGAATGCTTGGGGTCGATGTACCTATCGGTGTTCCAATACACTGGGCTAAGTCAGTCAAAATAGACTGTTTCCTTAGAGCTTTAAAAAATTTTGGCGAGGACCACTGGGTGGATACACTCCATCCAGCTGTTACAGCGGATCAGATCAGCCTATTCCGTCCTTTTTACCCGCAAAGACCTGGTGGCGCTAAGCAAGCGCATATTTTAAAAGCTTTGGACGCTAGTCATATAAATTTACTTCGCAGACACTGTGATTTTGACGAAGCAGGAAGACCCGCTGCTTCACCGCTTTTCTGGACTCTTGGCGCCGCTCAAGTGGGTAAAGCAGCCATAGATTTTTGGCTCAATGTACTTAGGCCAGCAGTGCTAGCTGAGCTAGTCCATGTGTGGCCATTTCATGGCACGCTTTTGGAGCTTGCAAATGGGGCCAAACCTATTGTCGCCGAGACTTATCCTGGTGAAGCGTACTCCTGGTTTAACCTAGAAATTACTAAAAACAATAGGAGTAAAAGACGGGTTGAAGATCGAGCGCTTGATTCACAACGCCTTCTGGAAGTTGTTTCAAAACTTGATTTTGATTTGGAGCCAAACGCTGAAGAGCAGGTAATCAATGGCTTCAAAAATGGTGGTGAAGACGCTTTTGACGCATTCATTGGATTGCTTGCTGTTGTATCTGTTGTAAAAGGTCATCGACCAGAGCAGGTGATCTGGGATGACGCTGTTAGGCAAACTGAAGGTTGGATATTAGGCCGGAGGCCGGGACCGCGTACTTTCAGCATGATGAGTGAAGAACGTAACTCTGTATAACTAAACTAGGAGAGCTGCCAGTGTGGGCTCGAGTAAAGCTTAAAATTGGTTGGTTGGATTTAGCGTATACCTTGTACTCCGCACTTCGTGGCGGAAACAGGGAGCGGCTCAGCGAAGCATTAGAGAAGTACTGGTCCTCAAAAGGCGAGGCCCTGGTTTGCTTCTCTGTCCGAGGCGGCTTTGATCTTCTTCTCCAAGCTATGCTTGCCGAAGGCCGTCTTAAAGAAGGCGATGAGGTTATGTTCTCAGCGTTAAATGTTAAGCAGATGGTTCGTGCGGTTGAGCGTTTAAACCTTGTGCCTGTTCCTGTTGACCTAGATTTAGACGATATGTCGCCTTCAATGGATGCTGCCGAACGTGCTGTGAATTCAAGATCAAAGTTATTTGTTGTGGCTCATCTTTTTGGTGCACGAGTTGATCTAAGACCCTCTTACGAGTTTTCACAGAAACATGACATCCTCCTTATTGAGGATTGTGCTCAAGCCTATGACGGCAGCATTAATAGGGGCTCGGAATTTGCGGATATTGCGATGTTTAGTTTCGGTCCAATCAAAACTAAAACCTGCCTCGGTGGAGCTATCTTAAGCGTCAAAGACGTTGCTTTACGGGAAAAAATGCGTGAAATCCTCGCGACTTATAATATTCAATCAAATCTAGATCATGCAAAACGGGCGATTGTTTTTGCCGCCCTAAAAATAGTAACTACACGCCCTATGTTTTGGCTTTTGGACCGTGCTTTTCGTTTAAAAGGCCGAAGCTTTGACGAAGGCCTTTCGAATGCTGTTCGTGATGTCGCTAAACAAAAAACACCTAAACAGTTGCGTCGCCAATGCTCCGCAGCGCTGCTTCGTCTAATGCTTAGGCGGCTCAAGCAAGATGTTTCTCAGGAGTTGGAAGATAGAACCCGTTTAGGTCGTAAACTAAAATCATTAATTGGCCCCCATGGGTTTTTACCTGCTGCTAAGTCAAGTTATCATGATTATTGGGTTTTTCCTGCAATAGTAGAGAACCCTCAAGCAACAATTTCGGCACTTCGCAAGGCGGGGTTTGATGCTTGTGATCTTCCACGTTCAGAAGCAATTAAGCCCCCGCAAGGTAGGGAAGATCTCAAAGCAGTAGTTGCTGAAGCAGCTCTTGCTAAGCTCATCGTTCTGCCTTGCTACTCCGGCATGCCAAATAAAGCATTGGAGGATGAAGCAGGGGTTTTTAATAAAGTTGCTGCAGATCCGTTAATACCAAACCCAGTTAGTAATTAGGCTTGAGCCAAAAAGAAAAAAGCCGGCTACAAACTTTGTAACCGGCTGAAACTATAAATTTTATGGGTGATTGTCTAAGCAGCTGCTTCTGATGAAGCCTCTTCTGCTGGACTAGCTTCTACACCTAAAGCTCCCTTAATTGCTGTAATAAAGTCCTCGGTCGCCTCTGTCTGCATGAGAGTGATTAACTGACCATCAATATGTAAAGGTGCATCGACTAAAGAGGCGCCAGCTTCTTGAAGCTTTTCTGCTACTGATTGGGGGGCACACACAGAGCGCCCTTTGGCAACTTCAGCATCCACAAGGAGCGTGGACGCGTCATCGGTAAGGGCAACTGGTTTACCTGCCTCAAGCATCCCTTTTAGGACCCGCTTTGAGTGTGCGTTGCGCATCAATGTCTGCGTGGAACGCTCACCACCTGGAGTTAGGAGTAGATCAAATTGGCTTGGCAGTACGTCATTAATTTTTTCATCAACAAAGAAGTTATGCCCCCATCCTTCATCGTGCCATCCGTTGGCAACGCCTATTTCGGGTGAAACGATTGAAGTTTGAGCGCCGGCGGCGATCAAGGCCTTTTGGACGGTAGTCATATGATGTTCGATGAAACCAGAAGCTACCATGATTGCAATTTTCTTGCCGGCGAGGGGTTTATTGCCCTGCATATATTATCTCCTTCTTGATATTGCCGCGCAGAATGGGCGCGGATTGAATTTGCTTTCAAACAGCCGTGTTACTTCTTTTCGCAGCACGTAGACGTGCGTTGGAGGCAAACAACCAACTCTGAAAGTGCTATTATTGGCTAATCAAAAACCCAAAAATGACGCCATCTACAATTTCCTTTACCCTTCAGGTAAGGAAGCTCTGCAACGTCATTGAACACTAATTAGAGGCTAGTTAGCTTCTGGACAATAATATTGGCCTGCGTCTTGCCGACGCTGTTAACGAGATTGGGATCCTTTAAGAGCGGCGATGCGTAATCTTAATGCGTTTAGCTTAATAAAGCCTTCAGCATCTTTCTGATCGTAAACAGTGTCTGCCTCAAATGTTGCGTAGTCTGCATCATAAAGGCTGTTAGGAGATTTACGTCCTACAACAGATGCCAAACCTTTGAACAATTTTAACCTCACAACTCCATTGACCAGCTTTTGACTTTCATCAATTGCTGCCTGTAGCATTTTACGTTCTGGCGAGAACCAAAAACCGTTGTAAACAAGCTCGGCATATCTGGGCATTAGCTCATCTTTTTGGTGCATTGCCCCTCGGTCCAGGCACAATGTTTCAAGCCCACGGCGGGCCACGAATAGCACAGTGCCGCCAGGAGTTTCATATACCCCTCTAGACTTCATACCAACAAATCGGTTTTCCACTATATCCAGTCTACCAATTCCGTGTTTTCCACCCAGTTCATTTAACCGGGTAAGCAAGTCACTTGGAGACAAGCGAATACCATCTACTGCTACTGGGTCCCCAGACTTAAATTCAATTTCTACATATTGGGGAGTATTTGGTGCCTTTTCTGGGGCAATTGAGCGAGTGTACATATCCTCATCTGCTTCAACCCATGGATCCTCTAAAGCCTTACCCTCGTAGGAAATATGAAGAAGGTTAGCATCAGTAGAGTATGGGGCCTCACCGCGCTTGTCTTTTGCAATTGGGATCTGCCGGGCTTCTGCATATTCTAGAAGTCTGGTTCGGGAATTAAGGTCCCATTCTCTCCATGGAGCTATCACTTTTATGTCAGGCTTAAGGGCGTAATAGCCAAGTTCAAAACGAATTTGATCGTTTCCTTTTCCTGTGGCTCCATGAGCAACAGCATCTGCACCTGTCTCGATAGCTATTTCGATTTGTCTCTTTGCGATGAGGGGGCGGGCTATAGAGGTACCTAGCAAATAAGTTCCTTCGTACAGTGCGTTAGCTCTGAACATTGGAAAGACAAAGTCTCTAACGAATTCTTCTCTAAGATCATCAATAAAGATCTCATTAACGCCCATACTTTGAGCTTTTGCCCTAGCTGGCTCGAGTTCTTCTCCCTGCCCAAGATCTGCGGTGAACGTGACAACCTCAGCTTTGTATGTTTCACGCAACCAATGCAAGATTACAGAGGTGTCTAGACCTCCCGAATAGGCTAGGACTATCTTGCGGACTGGTTCAGACATTTGAAACTAACCTCTGATTATTAATTCTGTTTTATATGAAGTCGAAATACACCTAAACGGCGTTTGGCCATAGCAGTCGACGAGAGACGCATTGTCTCAATGTATATTTATATGTTGAGAGTTGTTGTTGCGATTGAGAATGATTTGCAATAACTTAAGTTTTATGAATTTTCTCACCCGCAAAAATATTGATTTAAAAGTCGCTGATGCGGTTAGTGGAGGCATTGCATCTAAGCTTGTGGAAAGATCGGATGTTTGCGGGCTTGATGCCGGGGTAGGCAAGCCCAGAGTATTAGAGGCCATGACTATCACGCATGGCTTCAGAGATGGCACAAAGGTGCTGCAGGACTTCTCTATTCAAATAGATGCAGGGGAAATTATATCCCTCTTAGGCCCATCTGGTTGCGGGAAAACAACGACATTACGTTTGATTGCAGGGTTGGAACCTCTTCAAAAAGGTACGATCAAGATTGGCGGTTCAACAGCGAGTAGTGAAGGCATCCATACTCCGCCAGAAAATCGAAACGTCGCAATGATGTTTCAGGACTATGCTTTATTTCCCCATTTGTCTGTGTTCGATAACGTCATGTTTGGTCTTGGAAGGATTTCAAGAGAGGAGAGGCGGGATCGTGCCATTAAGGCCTTAGATGATGTTGGTCTGTCTGAATATTGGGACCGGAAGCCGGCAACCCTCAGCGGTGGTCAACAACAACGGGTGGCTCTAGCTAGGGCCATAGCGCCCAATCCTCAACTTCTGCTGCTTGATGAGCCATTTTCTGATTTAGATACTGAACTCCGTCGTAAAGTGCGGACCGATACAATAAGAGTCTTGAAGTCTGCAGGAGTGGGGGCCCTTATGGTCACTCATGATCCTGAAGAAGCCTTGTATATGTCAGATAGAATTGCAGTGATGAAAGATGGCCAGATCGAACAAATTGGCCCGCCGATGGACTTGTATAATAATCCAAGGTCCCTTTACGTCGCGCGTCTGTTTAGTGAAATCAATGAGTTTTTGGGAATTGTAAAGAATGGAATGGTTGAGACTGCTCTAGGGTTAGCTCCTGCGTCAGAATTGAAGGATGGAGAGCTGGCCACAGTAATGATACGGCCAGAGCATGTGTTAATAGGAGATGAAGCTAAAGCTGTTCCAGGCGCAGTAGATGCTAGTTTGGACCTCTTAAAGTATCTTGGTCGCGATGCGGTAATGCAGGCAAAATTAGATAACGGTGACGAAGTTATCATACGAACAGATATTAGAAATTTACCCTTAGACACATCATCAGTGCCGATTGCGCTGGATTTCAAGAATTCGATTAGCTTTAAAAAGTAGCGGAAGCACTGCCTGCGACGCCTCAGCGCGTTCTGCGAAAAGCTCTCGTCACATCACCCTAGTTGAATTACTTTATTTGCGGTATTTAAAAAAATCTTCTTCGAGAACCCTTGTTTTAGCATAAGGTGAGGGAGCGATCTTATGGGTATAAGCGTTTGGCAAGTCCTCCTTGTTGTTCTTATAGGTATCTTATTATTTGGGGCTGGAAGATTGCCGCGTTTGATGGGTGACATGGCCAAGGGAATAAAAAGTTTTCGTGAAGGCATGAAAGACGAAATTTCTGATAACCCGGAAGATGTTTCAAAGCTTGATAATTTAACAGACCGTGACAACCAGAACGTAGACCGTAATAAAGACACCGCCGGCAAGAATTAATACCGGTGGAGCAGACTATTTTGGTTAACCCCAGACATGTTTGACTTGGGCTGGAGCGAGTTTCTGCTAGTCGGGTTAGTCGCGTTGGTTGTTATTGGGCCGCGCGAGCTGCCGGCTGCTCTGCGAACTCTTGGTCAGATTGTGGCGCGCGTTCGATTTCTAGTGGATGAATTTCGAGCAGGCATAAATGATTTTGTCGGTCAAGCAGAGGATGGAATGCCGTCGATAGACCCTAACACTTTCACTCCAATACCTGCTAAGAATTCAGACAAAAGACAAGCAGTCAGTGAAGAATATGCCAGCAGTGCTCCACATGATAAGAATTTAGAGTCCATTGAGCGCGATATAAAAAGCTCAAACGTCGATACTTCCAGAGATGATGAAAGTAGCCCCAGTTCCTTGAGCGCTGATGGAAAGGGGCCGTCAACATGATCGAAGCAGAGACGGAGCAAAAAATGCCTATTTTAGAGCATTTGATTGAGTTGCGCCGCCGCCTTCTCTGGTCCGTAGTAGCTTTACTTGTTTCGTTTGCTTTGTGTTGGAATTTTGCAGGTCAAATTTTTGAATTCCTAGCGCGACCATTAATCGAGGCGTTTGGAGATAAAGCAGATGCTAAATTAATTTACACTAGCTTAACGGAAAAATTCTTCGTTGATATAAAAGTTGGGTTTTACGCTGCGCTATTCATAACGTTTCCCATTATTGGAAATCATCTATGGAAATTTATAGCGCCTGGGTTGTATAAAAATGAGCGGGGAGTCTTGCTGCCATATCTGATCATTTCTCCAGTCTTATTTTTTCTAGGAGGTATGGTTGTTTATTTTGGTATTATGCCTTTAGCTTGGAAGTTTTTCTTGAGTTATCAGTCAGTTGCGCAGCAAGGGGGGAATGAAAACTTTGTTGAAATTGTTGCGCTTCCAAAGGTTTCAGAATATCTCAGTCTGGTAATAAAATTAATTTTTGCTTTCGGCCTTTTTTTCCAGCTGCCGGTGGTTCTGTCTCTGCTAGCTAGGGCTGGTATTGTAACTGCAGAATGGTTAGCCAAAAGAAGAAGGTATGCAATTGTCTCTTTATTTTTACTGGCGGCTATCCTTACGCCTCCTGACATAGTTAGTCAGATAGGTCTCGCTGTACCAGGTATATTACTGTACGAGATTTCTATCTTGTGCGCGCGCAGGATTGAGCGTAGTCGGGATCATTCTTAGCCCTCTTTAGATACCTCCACGTGAATACTCCCTAGACGACAGAGGTTATGGACGTTAGACAACATGAAATACGAGTTATTTAAGGGTCGAGTTCATGTTGGACGTGCGCTGGGCAAGGGATAATCCCGAAGCATTAGACAAAGCGTTAGCAATGCGTGGTGCTGCCCCAATTTCTTCAAAAGTTCTTGAATTAGACGCGTCACGTCGAATTGCGCAGACAGAATTTCAAGAAGCCCAGAGTCAAAGACGGGAAGCTTCAAAACTCATTGGTCAGGCAAAAGCGCGCGGAGATGATGCAACAGAGGCTCTTGCTCTGGTCGCTAAGCTTAAAGAGACCGCTGAAGACGCTGAGGCAGCAGAAAAACGTTTTTCAAAAGAACTGGATGATTTGCTTGCCGGACTTCCAAATTTACCAATGGACGATGTTCCGTTTGGTGCAGATGAAAGTCAGAATATTGAAATTCGTAAAGTAGGAGCTCCTCGAGAGTTTGATTTTAAACCGAGAGATCATGTGGCTTTAGGAAGTCCGTTGGGAATGGACTTTGAAGTCGGTACAAAACTTTCAGGTGCTCGCTTTGTCGCGATGCGAGGTGCAATGGCTCGTTTAGAGAGGGCTCTTGCTCATTTTATGTTAGACCTACATGTTGCAGAGCATGGGTTCACGGAAGTCAGACCTCCATTATTGGTCCGTGACGAGGCAATGTTCGGCACTGGCCAATTACCCAAATTTTCTGAAGATCTGTTTCAAACAACCGATGGGCGGTGGTTAATTCCAACTGCTGAGGTACCACTCACCAACATGATCGCCGGAGAAATTCTTGACCCTGCACAACTACCGATACGCATGACGGCTCATACGCCTTGTTTTCGTTCTGAAGCTGGTGCAGCTGGGAGGGATACTCGCGGAATGATCCGAATGCACCAATTTGATAAGGTGGAACTTGTCAGCATAGTAGAGTCTGGTGAAGGGGTATCAGAACTCGAACGGATGACAGCAGCAGCGGAAGCAGTTCTTAAACATCTGGACCTTCCATATCGTACAGTCCTTCTATGCACTGGTGACATGGGATTTGGTGCTCGCAAGACATACGACCTTGAGGTTTGGTTACCATCTCAAGAAACATATAGGGAAATTTCTAGCTGCTCATTTTGTGGTGATTTTCAGGCACGTCGGATGAATGCGCGGGTTCGGCGGGTAGGAGAAAAAGGTACGGTATTTGTGGAGACCTTGAACGGTTCAGGTGTAGCTGTAGGGCGCGCGCTTGTGGCAATCTTAGAAAACGGGCAGCAAGCGGATGGTTCAGTTATTCTCCCAAAAGCTCTGCATCCTTATATGAACGGCCTTGAGCGCTTAACTCCAGGTGAGGTCTGATAGTGTCCAAGCCAGTTTCATGGCAGATCAATCTGCAGGGTTCTAGGGTTCTGCTACTTAATGATGATGGGATTAATGCCCCTGGTTTAAAGGTTCTTAAGGATCTACTGCAGCCGCATGTTGGAGAGCTCTGGATAGTGGCTCCTGAAAAGGAAGAGAGTGGGACTAGTCACGCAATTTCCCTACATCGTCCATTACGTATTAGGGAAATTGGAGAGCGCTGTTTTGCGGTAGATGGATTACCTGCAGATGCAGCAATTTTGGCCTTAGGTCATATAATGAAAGACAGTACTCCTGACATAGTTATCTCTGGCGTTAACCGTGGAGCTAATCTTGGAGATGATGTCGGCTACTCTGGGACAGTAGGGGCAGCTATGGAAGCAGCTCTTTCTGGTCTACCAGCGCTATCTTTGAGCCTCTGCCGTACCCCACCTGCAAAGACAAGATGGGATACGGTAGAAAAGCATTTAGTGTCGACATTAAATTGGGTTTTATCAGAGGCGTGGCCGCTAGGGGCCGTGCTTAATATAAACTTTCCAGATGTGGATCCAACGGACATTAAGGGTAAGCGTTATACCCGATTAGGCCGTCGTAAACCTGGTGGCGAAATTGTCGAGCGTACTGACCCAGCTGGAAGGACCTATTATTGGATAGGATCTAAAAGGGTATTAGGTGAGGTTTTTAATGATACTGATATCGCGGCGACTGATCAGGGCTATATTTCCGTTACCCCTTTAACTTTTGATTTAACCGACAAGGAAGCGCTTTCAAAAGTACAACCGAGCATGGTGATATGAACTTGGATGGTCGTCGTATCCGCATGGTCATGGAATTGCGCCGTCTTGGTGTGACGGATCCGCGGGTGCTTGGAGCTATGGAGCGTTGTCCGAGAGAAGACTTTTTATCTTCAGCATGGATAGATCAAGCATACGATGACCGGCCTCTGCCTATTGGGCATGAACAGACTATAAGCCAGCCCAGTATCGTTGGTCATATGCTTCAGGCTCTAGATTTACATCCTAATCACCGAGTGCTCGAAATTGGGGTTGGCTCGGGGTATCAAACAGCGCTTTTATCTAGTTTATCTAGGGCTGTGTATGGAATTGAGAGAATTAAGATTCTTCTCGATAATGCAGAGAAACGGTTGTTAGATCTTGGAGTAAGAAATGCATTTCTTAGATGGAGTGATGGTGGTCTAGGTTGGCCAGAAGCAGCACCCTATGATCGAATTATAGCAGCGGCAACTGCGGATGACCTGCCTGGCGCATTGGCTGATCAACTAAAGCCTGGTGGGATTATTGTTCTTCCCATAAAAGAGGCGGGGGGTGACCAAAATATTTGGCGTGTTTCGCGTCACGAAAATGGCTTTAGGACAGAAAGTGTCTGCAAGGCACCGTTCGTTCCATTATTATCGGGTGTGGTTAGTAGTGAATACAGGGAAGGTGCCTAATGGAATGCACTCGGACTATTATTGCATTTTCACTCTCACTCGCCCTCGTAGCTTGCGGTTCAGTGGAGTTTCAGGCTGATCCAAACGAAAGGAAGCCTAGTTCAAGATCGGCTTTTGTTTTTGAGTTGAGCCCTGGCGGGGAAACTATAACGGTTCAAACTGGAGATACGGTTAGCGAGCTTGCGGAGAGATATGACGCTACTGCTCGGCAAATTATCATAATCAACAATATTCGCCCCCCATATCAAATTCAGTCGGGGCAGAGACTTCGTCTACCGCCATCACAAAGATTATATCGAGTTCAAGAAGGTGACTCATTAAGTGGGATTGCGGCTAAGTTTCGGGTTAATTCAGAAGAGATCGCGGTTATCAATTTCTTGCCTCCTCCATACAGGTTGAATGAAGGAGATTGGCTTGGAATACCCTTGTCTGATCGCGAAAACCTGGCACAAAACAAAGATTTACTATCAGGACAAAAGAAGTCATCAAAAAATCTTAAATCAGATAGTGTAATAGTTACGACTGAGGATCTTAAACCTCTATCGCTAGGTCGGAAACCGCTGGTATCGAGCAAAAAGGCTATCGTCAGTAAACCAGAAAGAAAATTTGCGGCATCTAGTGAAAGGGCTACAAAAGCTAGCGGATTAGAGAAAGAGTTTCTTACGCCGTTGGACGGGCCGGTCATTTCAGACTTTGGTAGTCAGGCAGACGGGCGCCGCAATGACGGTATCAATATTTCAGCACCAAGGGGAGCTCCCGTGCGCTCTGTCCAAGATGGTGAAGTAATTTATTCAGGAGATGCCTTGCAGGGTTATGGTAACCTTGTGCTGATTAAGCATCGGGATGGTTACGTCTCTGCGTATGCTCACATGGAGAGTATTTTAGCAAAAAGAGGTGTAACGGTGTCAAAAGGGCAAACCATTGGAACAGTAGGATCCTCGGGCGGGGTCCCAAGCCCTCAACTTCATTTTGAACTCAGAAAAAATAATGTTGCTATAGACCCTGCAGCGTTGTTTCCTAACAGGTGATATTTAGGCTACTTGGGCCAGTTTAAGAGCGGTTTCACGGGGCATTTTCCGCACGTGGCTCGCTTCTATTGCTGAAGGTATCGAAGCTGCGATATCGCTTGCAAGCATTAATTTTTCTAGGTCGATCCCAGTCTGCATTCCCATTCTATGTAATAGATAGATAACATCCTCACTCGGAATATTGCCTGATGCTCCAGGCGCATAGGGACATCCCCCCAAGCCTGCAACAGAGGTGTCAAAGCTTCTGAGTCCAGCCTCTAAGCCAGCAAGAATATTTGCAATGCCAAATCCTGATGTGTCGTGGCCATGAAACACGAAGGTTGCTGAATCCCCAAAGTGTTTTAATGCCTGTTTAGTCAATGATTTTACAGCTTGAGGAGTTGCCATCCCAGTCGTATCGGCCAGTGCAAACTCTAATCCACTGCGGAAGGTTAACATTTTCTCTATATTATATAGTGTTGTTGCTTCTGGTGTTAGGCCCTCAAATGGACAATGAAAAGACGTAGCCAAGCCAATGCGAAGATTGAGTTTTGCCTCTGGATCTACTTCGGAGAGAAGATAATTCAGGTCATCAAGGGACGCTGATGTGGGGCGTCCAACATTACTATTGTTGTGCCCATCGGTCATTGAAATGACCATCTCTAAATCTTTGATCCCATGAGAAAAAGCACGACGAGCACCTTTGGAATTAGGCACCAATGCCATTTTTACGATGTTTGGCATGGGGCGAAGGCCCTGCACCACAGCATCCATATCTTTCATTTGTGGGATTGCCTTTGGACTGACAAACGATCCAATTTCCATCCTTGTCACACCAGCGTCTGCTATTGCATGTATTAAGGAAATTTTAGTTTCAGTTGGAACAAAGTCAGGAATGTTTTGAAGACCGTCGCGCGGACCAACTTCAACAATTTCGACTTTATCCATGATGAAGTTCTCCTTTTATTGCCTTGATCATTCGAGGGTATCATTAATACTAGTGGAAATATACGAATACGGAATCTAATGACAAACATCCAACCAACACAGCCACTATCAGGATTTCGGGTTATTGACCTAACACGCGTCCTTTCCGGTCCGTTTGCCACCCAAATACTAGGAGATCTGGGGGCCGATATTATTAAGATTGAAAGCTCTGAGGGCGATACCGTTCGCACCCAAGGAGATAAGATCGATGGGTTCAGTTGGTACTTTGCGGGTTTCAACCGAAATAAGCGCTCCGTGGTGCTTAATCTCAAAGCCGAGGGTGACAAAAGGCATTTAGAGGATCTGATTAAATCGGCTGACGTACTGATAGAAAATTTTCGTCCAGGGGTCATGGATAGGTTAGGCCTTGGACCGGAACGACTGTCAGAGTTGCGGCCAGGACTGGTGACTTGCTCCGTTACAGGCTTTGGATCCTATGGTCCATACTCAAAGCGGC
Organism: Rhodospirillales bacterium; assembly: GCA_008081395.1. Taxonomy (GTDB): domain Bacteria; phylum Pseudomonadota; class Alphaproteobacteria; order Bin95; family Bin95; genus VMCJ01. Next base: position 23,398 of record VMCJ01000073.1, read on the forward strand.
CAGCTTTTGATTTCATTGCTCAAGCGATGAGTGGTTTTATGAGTAGTAATGGTCGTGAAAGCGATCCACCTATGCGCACGGGCCTACCAATCTCTGATCTTGTCACCGGCATATATGCAGCTTTGGGAGTAACAGCAGCTCTACTGCGAAGAGAACGAAATGGTGACGGCGACCACGTCGATGTCAGTCTTACAAATTCAATGATTTCGTTATTGGCTTACTTGGCATCAAATTATTTTGCATCAGGTCGAATAACGCCACGCAGTGGAAATGACCATCCAATTGCCGCCCCCTATGGCCTATTCGAAACAGCAGATACACCAATTGCTGTTGCGCCGAACGACGATGTTTTCTTTGGGCGACTCATGGATGCGTTGGAACTATCTGATTTAAAAACTGATCCAGAGTTTGCCAATAACCACCTTCGGGTCGAAAATCGGGATCGCCTAAATGCGTTTGTTCTTGGTCGCCTCACTACCAACACTGCTAACTACTGGGTTGAAAAGTTAAATGATGCTGGGGTGCCATGCAGTCATGTTTATGACATTAATGGTGTCTTTCTAGATCCACAGGTTCAAAGCCAAGAAATGTCTATGCCGCTTCAGCACCCAAAATACGGGGAAATTAAGGTTCTTGGATTCCCAATGAAATTTAAAAATGCCCCGTGCCAAATAAGATTTCATCCACCAGATTTAGGTGAGAATACAGCCGATATACTGAACGAGGTGCGAGAAAATACGTAGATCTAAACGTGCTGGCCACCGTTTATGTGAACCTCAGCTCCGTTAACGTATGAAGCTGGCCCGGTGCATAGAAAATATATTGTTGCCGCTACTTCTTCAGGCTTACCTAGTCGTTTCATAGGTATTTCGCGATTCACGAGTTCTTCTGTGCCGGGTGAAAGGATAGAAGTATCGATTTCACCTGGTGCAATAGCATTCACTCTAACTCCGCGTTCTCCAAATTCCGCAGCCATTTCTCTGGTTAATGCAGCTAGGGCAGCTTTTGAAGTTGCGTATGCAGCACCGGCAAAAGGGTGTACTCGTGTTCCGGCGATAGATGTCACGTTGACTATAACACCTTTCGCAGCAGTCAATTCTTCGATCAGACTTTGACCTAACATCGCTACTGAAAAAAAGTTTACCGCAAAAACCTGCCTCCAAGCCGCTAAATCTGTGTTAAGAACACCCATTCGGCTGCTGTTAGGTAACTTGGGAGAGATTGCTGCATTATTAACCATTGCATCTAATCTACCGCTTGGAAGTCTTTCCTTTATCGAAGCAATTGCTAACGGTAGGGCGTCAAGGTCTGAAAGGTCCAACTGAATATGATTATCTCGACCGCCATCCCATGGGCAGTCCTCGGAAAATGGTTGCCGAGACACAGTTAGCACTCGCCAGCCTGCCGCACCAAAACGTTTTACAGTGGCGTGGCCAATACCGCGACTGGCCCCTGTCAAAAGTATGGTGCGTAACGGCTCGTTTGAATTCATGATGTTTGCCGTTTTCGGTTAGTATTTTAAGTTATCGATACTCTCATTTCGATGATTGCGCTACCTTTGAAACAGTGGCGTGATCAAATCCGGCGAGTTGTTTATATTTTGCAGCTATTTGTTCTCTTTCTTCTTTGCTAATCACATCGTCTAGGTTTTTGAACCCATTAGGTGCTCTTTCGTGAACAATTTGCATTATTTCGTCGGGTCCTTGTCGTCGATTGGCAGCTACTATTGCAGCCGTAGCTGGAAGACGCTTAGCCTCATAATTTTTAAGAGCTCCCGGGATATCGAGTTTATCCTCCGCGATGAAATTTGCTAAAGTTCTAGCATCGATAATTGCTTGGCTCGCACCGTTTGAACCTATCGGATACATTGGATGAGCAGCATCGCCCAATAAAGTAACTGGACCAAAACTCCAAGCTTCCACAGGGTCTCGGTCAACCATTGGGAATTCAAAAATTTCGTTGGTGCTATCAGCCAGCATGGGATAGTCCAACCAATCGTAAACCCATTCCTTAAATTCTGGCAGAAAATCTTCTTTCTTACCTGCTTTGTTCCAGCTCTCTTTAGTCGGAGCTGGGTCGCCAGATTGGCCAAGAGTTAGTTCTGCTATCCAATTTGTATAGCTTTTGCCGCGTTCGAAGGCATTTCTTGAGATTGGGTAGATCACTATTTTTTGGTCAGCATGGCCTGCCATTATCATTGATCTACCAGAAAGAAATGGAGCACTTTCAACCGCAGCGCGCCATAGAACCGCTCCTGACCAGCGGGGTGGGCCCTCGTCAGGATAGAAGCCTGCTCGAACTGCTGAATGAATCCCATCTGCACCAATCAGCGCATCAGTGATCAAGGGGCCAGTCAATTTGTTAGTGTTACGATCTTCAAACCAGACAGCGACCTTACCGGAAGTCGTTATTGTGTGTCTTTTATAGCTTAGACCAAACCTAATGCTGTCTTTTGCAAGTCTTTGTTGAGCCGCTTCTAGAAGAATTTTTTGGAAATGTCCGCGGTGAATGGAAAATTGTGGAACAGGATAGCCAGCAGCTATACCTCTTGGCTCACGCCAAATTTCTTGTCCAAATTTGTTGAAGTAACATAATTCCTTAGTCTCTATTCCGGTTTCACGAAGTCGGTCTTGCAGCCCGAGATCAGTCAGAATTGCAGTTGCATGTGGGAGAACATTTATACCCACTCCCAAAGGCTTTATTTCACGAACAGACTCATAGATCGTCGCGTTAATACCTTTTTCAAGAAGAGATAGAGCAAGAGATAAACCTCCAATTCCTGCACCGATAATCATGACGTCCATAGTTTGAAGTTTCCCTCGTGACTGACCGACTTAATGGCGTTAGTTTTATGGTTAAACATATCTTTGGGTTTTTGAAAATGTCACATGCAAAACCAGCTCTCGCTTTAACTCCAGTTCCTGGTCGCCGTCGGCTTGTAGTTGAGGCGGCAAAAGAAATGGAGGAGCGAGGTTATGCCGGGCTTTATTGCCCTTCTACCCTTGGCGGCATGTCTTTGGTGGAAGCATTGGCTTGGAACACCCAAAGTATGCCTTTTGGCATCACCGTTGCACCTATTTATGCCCGTGTTCCTGAGGATTACTCAGAAACATCAGCTTGTATTCATGAGATTTCTGAGGGTCGTTTTAGGTTGGGTGTTGGTGTTAGCCACGGGCCTACTCAAAAACGATTTCGGACACCTGTGGGCAAGCCAATAAGTGATATGCGAGATTTCGTGGTTCGTTACAAAGAATGGGTGGGCGCCGGAGATCCCGCACCATTAACCCTAGCTGGGATGCGGCCGCGTATGATTAAGCTGGCAGGGGAAATGGCTGATGGTCTTGTTTTTGCAAATGCAGCTCTCAGTCAGGCTTCAAAATCACTTGCGCTTCTCCCGGCTGATAAGTTGAAGAATGACGAGTTTTTTATCGGTTGCATGACGCCTACATGCATTAGTGACGATGTTGAGGCGGCAAAAGCTGTTCATAAAAGGACGCTCGCACGCTATGTGCAACTCCCTTACTACCGTGAATACTGGCGTGAGTCTGGTTACGAAGAAGAGATGGCTGAGATCGATAAGTTGGTTGATACCGGTGAGACGGCAGCAATTTTTGATAAGCTCTCGGATCGGTGGTTAGACGATGTTACACTTTTTGGGCCGGCAAACAGAGTTCTTGAAAAACTTGAGGCCTGGCGTGAAGTTGGGATTAAGACCCCAATATTGGTTCCATCCTCTGCTTCTGGAAATCAACTAAAGGCTGTCCAAGAGATTTTCCAAATTTTTGGGTAATTTTTCTTAAGTCCAGTTCATGCAAATTGAGTACGAACAATTCTTTCCATGTTTTTAATTGAAATTAACGTGATAATTTTAAGTGCTGTGCTTCCCGAATGAGGAAATTGGGCTAACTTCAAGCCCTCACAGAAGGATAAATTCTTATAATGAACGCTTTTCTTGCATTCCTGGTACCCGCAGCAATCATCGCGACCGCCATTGTATTGATTATTGGGCTTGGCGGTTTTGCTGGTGGTGGTAATTTCAATAAAAAATATGGAAATAAGCTCATGCAGATGCGCGTCCTGCTCCAAGGTGTGGCTATTGGGCTTATCGTCATTTTGATAGTGGCGACGTCATCCTAAAAATTAAATACTTAACGTATATAGAAATCGATCTAGTGCCTCTGGGGGAAAGCTCTTAGGCCATTCAGCTGGTCTATCTAAAGCCTTATCTAGCAAAACTTTAAATTTATTCCGGGTTATTTCTTTCGCACCAAATTGCTCGAGATGTGGATTGGGAAATTGGGCGTCTAGTAAGGTAAACCCACCATAATGCAGTCTAGCCGCTAGGTGGACGAGCGCAATTTTTGATGCATCCCGATCTCGGCTGAACATGCTCTCACCAAAAAAGGCACCACCTAAAGATAGTCCATAGAGGCCGCCAACTAGCTGGTCCCCATTCCAGCATTCCACTGTATGGGCGTGCCCAAGATCGAAAAGTTCTCGGAAAAGTTTTTTAATAGGAGAATTAATCCAGGTATCCTCGCGTCCGCGAGAGGGAGCGGCTTCCGCGCATCCGTCTATAACTTGATCGAAAGCTGTATCAGATCTGATCTTTAACGAGGTGTTTCGTATTGTCCTTCTGAGTCTTCTTGGCACCTTGAATTTCTCAAGCGGTAAAATACCTCTGGTCCTTGGATCCACCCAAAAGACTGTTTCGCAATCTTTTTCTTCAGCCATGGGAAATATGCCGATGGCATATGCGCGTAGCGCCAGATTAGCCGTTAATTCTAGTTGCTCTCCAGCTTTACCTTTTTCTCCCAATTCTAATATCTCTTCCATTCGGGCTGCCCAGTGCCCCATAAATTTCGAAAATCCCGCATTGTTTTAGGCGCATGCTTGCCACGCTCAAGTAATTCCCAGTGCAGCTTTCTCCGAGACATATAAAATCTTTTTTAAGAAGGTTAGAAAATAGCTAGTGTTCTAGGTTTATCTGGGATTAATCGCATTTGGTTATCCTTGAGTTCTGGATCGTTTTCAAATGGCAGATGGCCCTTTGACAATGTGTCTATCGTGCAGGTCGCCAATAGAACTCGCAGTTAATCCAAGGATATCAGCAAGCACCTCATCAGTATGCTGGCCAAAACGTGGAGCGGGGGCAGGCTCAAGCCTTTTTAGATCCTCAAACCACATAGGTGCACCAGGAATTGGAAACGCCACCCCGTTTAAATTAGGCTGTGCAACAGTCTTGAAAAGAGGATTATCCGCATAGAGATATGCATCGTTAAGAGATTGACGAAACGATTGATATCCCGACCAAAGAGCTCCAGCGTTTTCTAAAGTGGTTGCAACTTCGGTATAATCCCTAGTGCCTATCCAAGTGCCTACTATTGATTCGACTTCGACACGCACCTGATAACGAGATGCTTCATCTTCTAATTTAATTCCGTGTTTAGCCTCAATTTCAGCGAAACTTCCATCACTTCCCATAATGTCTTTGACAGCTTTCACATGCCTAGGAGTGAACATACAAAGCATTATCCATTGGCCATCCTTTGTTTTGAACGTCTGTCCAAATGTTCCAAAAATTTGATTTCCAAGTCTCTCACGGTCACTTTGATTTACAGATGCTTCCCCGACGTAACCTAAATTTGCGGTTGTCCATAAAGCAACATCGAGAAGTGAGAGCTTTATAAGCGAGCCAGCTCCAGTTCGTGACCGCCGACGTTCGGCTGCTAGAAGACTTGTAGAAATAGTAAGCCCGGCACCGATGTCCCACGCAGGTAGAACATTATTAACAGGGCCATCTGCTTGTGTAGGACCAGTTACCATTGGGAAACCAGTCATAGCATTGACTGTATAATCAACGTGAGGGGCGCCATCTCGGGCTCCTGTCAAGGCAACCATGATCAGATCGTCGCGTCGAGCTTTAAGATTTTCATAAGCAGACCAGCCTCGAGCTGGAAGGTTGGTTAGGAACATACCTGCGTCTGCCCCCGGAGCTGTTGCTATAGCTGTTAAAAGCTCTCTCCCTTCCTCTGATCTTACATCAACAAGTATAGACTTTTTGCCTTTATTCATTCCTGCCCAGTAGAGTGACTGTCCATCAGATGTGACTGGCCAGCGTTCATGATCAAGGCCACCATTGATGTCATCGAATCTTATTACGTCTGCTCCGAGCTGTGCGAGTGTCATCCCACCAAGAGGAGCTGCTACAAACGCAGATCCTTCAAGGATGCGCATACCAGAGAGAAGATCGTACATTTTGGGAGTGTCCTAATTTATAATTACAATGAAATTTTAGCTGCACTGAACACAGCCTTAATTTGCGAAAAATTCAAGATAATCTGAAATTCTTTTTTACTATTTTTACCCAGAATTGGCCGAATGGTAAAAAATTTTAAATTCGTGAGCGTAATAATGTGTTTTTGCACGTTCTAGTGTAACGTTGAGATCATGAAACAAAGCAGGAGGGGGCATGTACGTTGTTCTTGCGCCAGTTACTGAATCTGGCTTGGAAAGTATTTGTTCTATTGCCTTGCATTGTGGAAACCATATTGCGGTGTCTAGCGTGGAGGGTCTTCATGTTAGAGCGGAGCCGAGTGTTATTTTGGCTGCTGATGAGACTGGGGCTGCAACTCCCGCATTAATAAGAAACTTAGAGACAGAAGAGGCAGAGAGAAGCAACCGCGTTCGTCAGGCTTTTGAAGCTTCAATGTCTAGACAGACAGACATTCGAGTCTCGTGGACGGAACTGCGTGCAACAGATCTTGATCTGGGAGCATATGCTCGACTTTTTGACTTCGTAATTCTTTCTCGGCCTGATCAAGCTAATGATACCCCGTCCATGGGCCTCATTGAGGCAGCTCTTTTTGATAGTGGACGTTTTTTAATCATTGCCCCCCCTGAACCAGTAACAACGTTTGCGGATCGTATAGTGATTGCGTGGAATGGTGGAGCTGAAACAGCAAGATCTATCGCTTGTGCGCGACCATTTTTACGGCAGGCATCTGATGTTACTTTACTCCAGGTGGAAGAGGGTATGACCCCGGGGCCTGATGCAGATGATGTAGCAGTGTACTTGGCGGGAATTGGTATCAAAGCGCAGGTGCAAAAGATAAAATCTGGAGTCCTTAGTGCAGGTGCAGCAATCCTTGAGGGAGCTACTGAATTAGGCTGTGATCTACTTGTTAAGGGTGGATATACCCGCAGTAGATTGAGGCAAACAATTTTTGGTGGTCCCACAGTCCATATCCTGCAAAATGCAGAAATGCCCGTGTTGATGTCACGGTAAAAAGGGCTATCTGCTATTAAATGCAGGGAATTAAATTTGATTGGCTGAAGTCGTGTCCTGAGGGTCTGTATTGTCAGCCTGCGGACTGTTTCATCGATCCTGCAAGAGCAGTCCCTCGCGCTTTGATAACGCATGGGCATGCGGATCACGCACGACCAGGGCATGAAAAGGTTCTTGCAACAAAAGAAACCTTGAAAATTATGAAGGTTCGGTATCCTTCAGATTTGGCTCAGCACCAACAATTAAATTTTGGTGAAAAAATTCGAATAGGCGAGGTTACTGTTTGGTTAGCACCGGCCGGACATATTCTAGGCAGCGCTCAGGTGGTAATGGAATATCAGGGGCAACGCGCTGTCGTGTCGGGTGACTACAAACGTCAAGCTGACCCTACAGCTATTCCTTTTGAGCCTATTACCTGCGATCTTTTCGTTACCGAGGCTACCTTTGCGCTTCCAGTTTTCAGGCACCCAAAACCGGAATCGCAGCTTGAAAAGCTTCTTTCCTCCCTTCAAGCTTTTCCTGAGCGCCCTCATTTATTGGGGGTTTATGGGCTTGGTAAGTGTCAAAGAATACTGCTTTTGCTGCGGGACCTTGGCTTCGATGCTCCTATATACTTGCATGGAGCACTTGTTGGATTGACAGAACTTTATCGCTCAATGGGTTTTGACTTCGGTAATCTTTTACCTGTTCAAGGGGTTGCCAAGTCTGATTTATCATCAGCTCTAGTATTAGCGCCACCATCCGCCACGATAGATCGTTGGTCTCGACGCTTTACCGATCCGCGCATAGGTATAGCTTCTGGCTGGATGCAGGTTCGTGGCAGGGCACGTCAGCGTAGGGCGGAGATTCCTCTGATAATATCTGACCATGCTGATTGGGATGACCTGCTTCGAACTTGTAATGAGACTCAGGCAGAAACTGTTTGGATTACTCATGGGCGGGAGGATGCGCTTGCATATGAGTTGGGCAAGCGAGGCCAAAAGGCTATTCCTCTTCGTTTAAGTGGTCGCCAAGAAGAGAGCGAATAAACGGAGGAAACCAATAGAAACTTTTTCACGCCTTCTTGATAGCTTGGTATTCAGCAGCTCAAGGAATGAAAAACTTAGGCTCATTCAGAAATATTTACGTATGACTCCGGACCCTGCACGGGGTTACGCTCTTGCAGCCTTGACTGGTGATCTAAAAATTCCCGCTGCTAAAAGCGCCACTATTCGGTCTCTTGTAGAAAAGAGGATGGATGCGGAGCTTTTTGCCATGTCCTATGATTATGTAGGGGATATGGCTGAAACCGTGGCTCTGATTTGGACAGATGTAAACTATTCTCCTCCTAAATTTACTGAAGTTGTTGAGGAGCTACAAAAATCTAACAAAGCATCTGCTGCTATCGCATTAGAGAAATGGATGGACCGTTTGGACACCACCGGGCGATGGGCATTACTGAAGCTTGCAACCGGAGGGTTGCGTGTTGGGGTGTCTGCAAGGCTTGCGAAGATGGCTCTTGCTCAAGAATTTGAAGCTTCTGTAGATGAGGTAGAAGAAATCTGGCATTCGATAGAACCGCCCTATGATGATCTTTTTAGGTGGCTGGAAGGGTCGGGGGAAAAACCTAATTATGCTTTAGGCGCAGGATTTAGACCTGTAATGCTAGCGAACCCCTTAGAGGAGGGGCTGCTCAGCCAGCTTGACCCATTGAGCTACGTGGCTGAATGGAAATGGGATGGTATTCGCGTTCAAGCCATTTCCAGGGATGGCAAGAAGAAACTCTATACCAGAACGGGTGAGGATATTGGGTATAGCTTTCCTGATATTCTTAATAGCCTTGATTTTGACGCCGTGATTGACGGTGAGTTACTTATAAGGGATCAAAAATCAAATAAATTACAAGAGGCTGCGCCCTTTTCTACGCTTCAAAAAAGGCTAGGCCGTAAACGTCCCAGTACTAAAATTATTTCTGAAATGCCTGCTTTTATCAGAGCTTATGATCTTCTTTTTGAAGGTGAAGAGGATTTAAGAGGTTTTGCTTTTGAAGATCGACGCAAGCGACTGGAGATTTGGGCTAAGAACGCTCCAAGCACAATTGATATTTCGGCAACAATTCCCTTCAAAACATGGCAGGAGTTATCGAAGATCCGCTCTGAAGCGCGAGAAACCGGCATTGAGGGGCTAATGTTAAAGAGAAAATCCTCTTTCTACCTGCCAGGGCGCCCAAAAAATCAATGGTATAAATGGAAAAGGGAACCTCTCACTCTGGATCTGGTTTTGATGTACGCTCAACGGGGGCACGGTCGTCGGTCTTCGTACTACTCTGACTTTACATTAGGCGCTTGGAGCGACGCTGAGACGCTTGTTCCTGTTTGTAAAGCCTATTCTGGATACACAGATAAGGAATTAGTAAAGATCGATAAATGGGTGCGTGAGCACACAAATGATCGATTTGGCCCAGTGAGATCTGTTACACCGGGCCTCGTTTTAGAAATCGCATTTGACGCTGCTCAATATTCAAAACGGCATAAGTCTGGCGTTGCCCTGCGTTTTCCCAGAATAAAACGTTTAAGATGGGATAAACCGATAAGTGAGGCTGAAACACTTCAACATGTGAAAAGCCTAATCCAAGAACCACAGTCTTAGTCTTGATCAAGACTTATGGGTACGCCAGCGAGTCTCTTCGACGTTTGAATAATGGGAAAAGACGTTACTTTCAAAACATCCGTGATACTTGTGAGCCTCTGTGTTAATTCATTTTCATGATTTGTGTCCCGGGCGATAATTCTAAGAAGAAAATCACCACCTCCGCGGATCATGTGACATTCTCGTACTTCTTCCCAAAGTGAAACAGCTGTTTCAAAGGCTTTAAGCCTATCCAAGGCTTGGCTTTCTAATCCAACAAGAACATAAAATTCAGCCTCATACCCAAGCATGCTTGGCTCAAGATCTGCGTGATAACCTCTTATATAACCCTCATCCTCTAATAATCTAAGGCGGCGAAGACACGGGGGCGGTGAGATGCCAGCATTGGTTGCTAATTCAACGTTAGAAATTCGGCCGTCGTTTTGAAGATCAGATAGGATCTTTCTGTTAATTCGGTCTAATTTCATATTCTACTGTCCTTCATTTCACAGCCAATCTTCAATTTACCAATTTAAAACACTTTTGCAGCTGAATTGGATCAAATTATATCTTGTCAGAAGACACTACGGATTGTTCCTGGCATCATACAATTATTCTTGATTCGTTAGTGTTTACGAAAGGTTTGAGTAATGTCGGCCCAGCATACCACAAAGGTTCTAATTATCGGATCCGGTCCGGCTGGCTACACCGCTGCGATATATGCAGCGAGAGCAGGGTTAGAGCCTGTCCTGGTGCAAGGTCTGGCACCAGGTGGACAACTGACCATTACGACAGATGTTGAAAACTATCCTGGCTTTGGAGATGTAATCCAGGGGCCATGGCTGATGGACCAAATGCGGGAGCAGGCAGAAAAAGTAGGCACTCGTCTGGTCTATGATATTATTAGCGAAGTGGATTTTTCTAAACGTCCGTTCGTGTGCAAAGCAGATTCTGGTGATGAGTTCGTTGCTGATAGTGTTATTATTGCAACGGGAGCTGAAGCTAAGTGGCTTGGTCTAGATAGTGAACAGAAATTTATGGGATTTGGAGTTTCTGCTTGCGCTACATGTGATGGTTTTTTCTTTAGAGATAAAGAAGTAGCGGTAATTGGCGGAGGTAACACCGCTGTAGAGGAAGCACTGTATCTTACAAACCACGCGAAAAAAGTCACGGTGATTCACCGACGTGGAGAATTTCGAGCTGAAAAGATTCTTCAAGACCGCCTTGCTCGCAATCCCAAAATTAAAGTGATTTGGGATAGTGTGCTTGATGAAGTAAAAGGTGATGATAACCCTCTTGGTGTAACATCTATTTCAATCCGAAATGTTAAGACAAATGAGCTTAAAGACTTACCAGTTGATGGTGTTTTTGTAGCGATTGGCCATCGTCCAAATACAGATGTTTTCCAAGGCAAGGTGGATTTAGATGCCGAGGGGTATATCCAGCCAGTTGATTCATCAACACGAACAAATGTACCCGGTGTCTTTGCAGCTGGAGACGTCCGAGACAAGGTTTACCGTCAGGCTGTGACCGCCGCAGGTATGGGCTGCATGGCCGCTCTAGATGCAGAAGGCTGGCTTGCTGAGCAAGAGGACGCGGTAAGCGTGGCTGCAGAATGAAGTCACGTATGGACTGGGATAAACTTCGCGTCTTTCATGCGGTTGCCGACGCTGGAAGTTTTACCCATGCCGGTGATACTCTTTCACTATCCCAATCAGCAGTTAGTCGTCAGGTACATGCTCTAGAAGAAAGCTTGGGGGTGATGCTTTTCCACAGGCATGCGAGGGGCCTGATCCTAACTGAGCAAGGAGAGCTGCTGTATCGAAGCGTGCATGATGTATTTCATCAGCTTGCAATGACCGAGGCTGTCCTCACAGACTCCAAAGAACGACCTGAAGGTCCTCTTCGCATAACCACAACTGTTGCGTTTGGTTCAACTTGGCTTACCCGCGTAATCAAACGTTTCATTGATGATTATCCAGGAATTGAGGTCAGCTTAATCCTCGCCGATACAGATTTAGATATTACTATGCGTGAAGCTGATTGTGCGATCAGATTTGCTATGCCCACCAGAGGCGATCTTATTCAACGACATTTGCGGACTGTTAGATCAAGGCTATACGCCTCTCCAGATTATCTGAGGACCCATGGAATGCCGAAGTCGTTGGAGGACTTAGATGGTCATTTGATAGTATTTGGCGATGATGGCCCAGTTCCCACTCCATCAATAAACTGGCCTTTAGCGCTTCAGGTTCAAGACCATGGTTTGAGGCCAGTCCTCAAAGTCAACAACATCTATGGGATTTATCGCGCTGTGGTATCCGGTTTAGGAATTGCCTCGTTACCTAGTTACATGGCACGCCTAAGCCCAGAACTTGTTCATGTTTTGCCTGATTTAGTTGGCCCAGAAATCGATATGTATTTTGTTTATCCAGAGGAATTGCGTGACTCTATGCGGATATCGATGTTTCGTGATTTCTTAGTCCGTAGCTTAAATGAAGCGTGGGCAGCACCCCCTGTGAGAGAAAAGGCACAAGGTAATGTAGCTGCAAAAAATAGGTCGTAATTTTGCTTTCTGTCTTGGGTGGAGGCTTTAAAAGTTTTTGAGTTATGCGTTAACCGCATGGCTCATTCCCTTCACAGCTCTACCTCGAGCTGATGAGTGGGTATATACAATATATAGATCGTGAGTTTTCGATTACGGAAGATATATGCGTTTTTGTGCATAATTCATCCGGGCGTCTTATGACGTTAGCCTCCCTGTTCTATTGACGCCGGGCCCTCGGGTCCGGCTTTTTTTGTGTGTTTTTCAAGAAATACTCTGTGGGTCTTACATCGCCTACTGTCCTAAGTGCGCTATCAGGCCAGCAAAGACTAACAACAGACTATTTTAAAAGCTTGTTTGGGGGCGTTTTTCACAAGAACAAAATTCCCTGAGTCCAGATAAAGTGCGTTTTCAGTG
>VMCJ01000069.1 GCA_008081395.1 Rhodospirillales bacterium
AGGTTTTTTGACCCCCAATCATCAGCCGGATTTGTTACCAGATGGCAGGGCTGGAAAACGTTAAGGTCGATTTCCTCTTTAAGTTGAATAGAGTATCTTCCATCTGAGAAGACAGCAGCCTTGTCTTTCAAAATAATTGAGATGCCGGCTGACCCTGTAAAACCAGTGAGCCATGCTAATCTCGCCGCAGATGCAGGTACATATTCACCCTGAAATTCATCTGCTCGTGGCTGTATCCAGCCATCAAATCCTGCCTCTCGTAAAGCCTGTCGTAGGCGTGAGACATGCGCCAATGTCATAGGTGACCCTTTAGCTTTGCAACGGTTGCAAAATTGTAATGCTGCATTGCAACAAAAACATGCCTCATTTTCAAAAAAGCTCCTATATGTCCGTTCAATGTCAAAGTAACGCGACAGCAAATAAGGATGTTACACATGTCAACGATAAAACCAATCAGCTCCCTAGAAGTTACAATTTTAGAGTGCCGGAGACGCGATGCGCTTCAACTTACTCAGGCTTTGCTAGGGGTCTGGAATTCTATTACAGCACCCCACAATGCTGAGTCGGATAAACTTGAGGCCGCTATCTTAGCTTGTCAAAAGAGAGATCGTGATTGCGTTAAAAACGCTTTGGCAGATGTTGTGGGTGAGCCAAGTGGCCCAACAACTACTGCGCGCGCCTAACGGTTAAGGCGAGCCAATCACCTTTTCGTGTTCGCTTTTCCAAAGTAAGTCCGTGCGCTCTATGTGCCGTCATAACAAAGTTTTCTTGCCAGTAGAGAAATCCGGACAAAATAGCTCTCCCTCCAGGCTTCAAAGCGTTGGCCAGGTCCCCCGCCATCGACCTAAGTGGTCTCGCTAGTATATTGGCTAAGACTAAATCAAAGGGCTCGATGCTTTTGATTATCGGATTACTCCAGCCGTTAGCCTGAATCACCCTGCAAGACACATGATTTAACTTAGCTGCTGCTTTTGCAACTATTGCAGCGCGTTCATCAATGTCTGTCATAAGAAGCTGTGGCTTAGCCATCTTAGCTGCAGCTATACCTAGTACACCTGTGCCACAACCAAGATCGAGAACCCTTTTTGGCTGATGACGTTTAAGAGCAGCAGTTAACGCTTCAAGGCAAGCTTTTGTTGTTTCATGTTCACCGGATCCGAAGGCGGCTCCGGCCTCAATTTCTAGATCAATAACTCCTGGTCTAGCAGGTTCTGTTATGTGTCTTCCTCTTACACGAAAGCGCCCCACCTCGATTGGGGGTAGGTTCGCTAGAACCTCAGCCTGCCAGTCGATGTCGGGGACTTCTGAGATAAACACTTCCGGTGGGTGCTCGTTAAGACTTGCGGCTGCTACTGCTATGGTCTGTTCTATGTAGGACTGGTTTGGCAAAGAGGTAGCTATAGCTTCAATGGTACATGCTTCTGCCAGCCACAGATCTCCAGCCCAATTTGCCGGCTCCGGTAAACCGCGAGAAATCGTAATATTGTTACTCGCTTCAGATACAGAAATTGCTTCTGAAAAAGGCTCCAGCGCCGACTCGTAAACTTCCGCTGAAACTGCTGACGTGGAGATAGTTATTTTCCAGGTTGGACTCATATTTTTTCAACGAAGCTCGCAATTACTGTTTTGGTACCAGCTTGTTCAAAATTGATCTCAAGTCTGTCTGCGTTCATATCTTCGATCCGACCATAACCAAACTTCTGGTGAAAAATTCTTTCGCCAATGGCAAACAGCTGACTGACCGCTTCATGACCTTTAACTTCTGAGCTAACGCCTTCGATAATATCCGTACGTCTCCCGGATGCTTTTTGGCCCATCGTAAGGGTTCTCGCGGATACGTAGCCACCATGCGTATCCCCATAGCCTTCAAACGTATAACCTGAAGAACCATAAGGGAGCCCGCCAGAGTGATTGGCATGGTCTGAGCGAACGTGTTCTTTAGGCAGCTCATCGATAAACCTGGACGGTAACGAAGACACCCATTGATTATATACTCGTCTATTGGCGGCAGCAGAAATGATCGCGCATTTTTTTGCGCGCGTTAAACCTACGTACGCAAGGCGCCTCTCCTCTTCCAGGCCTGCCAGGCCGCTTTCGTCAATAGCCCGCTGGTTAGGAAACATGCCGTCCTCCCAGCCAGGAAGAAAGACAATGTCAAATTCTAGGCCTTTAGCAGCATGGAGGGTCATTATGCTTATTAAATCGTCTCCAGCGTCTGCATCAATTTCCATTACAAGGCTCACGTGTTCAAGAAACCCTTGGAGGTTTTCGAAATCACTGATGGCCCGGACTAATTCTTTGAGGTTTTCTAGTCTACCAGCGGCTTCTGGTGATTTATCGTTGCGCCACATGTCTACATAGCCGGATTCATCCAAGATGGTTTCGACTACTTCAAGATGTTCAACACCTTGCTCAATAAGGCGCCAACGATCAAAAGCTTGGATTAAATCAGACAATGTTTTGCGAGTTTTGGGTCTTAGACTTTCGGCAGCAGCTAGCTTCCTACACGCCTCAAACAGCGATATTCTTTCCTGACGCGCCAAGTTATGAGCAGCTTGGATGGTTGCAGCACCTAAGCCACGTTTGGGGGTGTTGATTATGCGCTCGAAAGCCAAATCATCGTCTGGCGATAGTGTGACTCTTAAGTAAGCAATAGCATCACGAATTTCTAAGCGCTCGTAAAATCTTGGACCGCCAATCACACGATATGGAAGGCCTAAGGTCACAAAACGCTCTTCGAATGCACGCGACTGGAAGCTTGCGCGAACTAGAATGGCTATTTCCGAGAGAGAAGTTTGCTTTCGCTGAAAGTTTTCGATCTCTTCTCCTACTATCCTTGCTTCTTCATCTCCATCCCAAACCAAATTTAGATGTACGGGCTCACCCATATCTGCTTCGGTCCACAAAGTTTTTCCAAGTCTGGTTTCATTGTTCGAGATTAAGCCGGAGGCAGCTCCTAAAATATGTCCAGTCGAACGATAATTTCGCTCAAGACGAACAACTTGTGCCCCAGGGAAGTCCTTTTCGAAGCGGAGAATATTTCCAACTTCAGCACCTCGCCAGCCATAGATGGATTGATCATCATCGCCGACACAGCAGATGTTCTTGTGTTCTTGGGCTAACAGGCGAAGCCAAAGATACTGGGCAACGTTGGTATCCTGATATTCATCGACAAGGACGTATTTAAAACGTTGTCGCCATTCCCTCAGAATTTCGGGTTCTGACTGAAAAATAGAGCACACGTGCAGAGTGAGATCCCCAAAATCAGCAGCATTTAACGTTTTTAGGCGCTCTTGGTACTGGGCATAGAGATGGATGGCGCGCCCTCCTGCAAAATCCCCAGGGTCTCCGTTACTAACTTTTGAAGGTGTCTCTGCTCTGTCCTTCCAGCGCTGAATTCGTGCCATCAAAGCACGAGGAGGCCAGCGTGCTGTGTCGATATTTTCGGCCTGCATAAGTTGTTTTAGTAGCCGGAGCTGGTCATCGCTATCCAGAATAGTGAAGTTAGATTTTAGGCCAACCACCTCAGCGTGACGGCGCAGCATTCGGGTTGCAAGAGCATGAAAGGTACCTAACCACATCCCCTCTGCGACCCCACCGATCAATTCGGTTACACGGTCCTTCATTTCTCGTGCAGCTTTATTTGTGAAAGTAACGGCAAGAATTTGTCTTGGCCAAGCTTTCCCTTCAACCAAAAGATGCGCAATCCTGGTGGTTAATGCTTTCGTTTTTCCGGTACCAGCTCCAGCAAGCATTAGGAGCGGCCCATCGAGAGTTTCGACTGCTAACCTCTGTTCTTCATTCAACGCGTTAAGATATGGAGGAGGCAAGCCAGGTCTATGACCTGAAACAGGCTGCATGGGGCTTGGTCGGTCAGCCCCATCATCGAATGGATTAATGAATTCTGAAGACATAAAGAGATATATAGCGTGAATCAGAAAGGAGTGCTTGTGGATTGCAGAAAGATTACGGCGGTATGAGAAAGTAAAACAAAAATTGAATTTTAAACCTAGCCAAAGTTTATAACTGTTAAGTTAACCGAAGCCTAAAAAAACATCTTGGAGAACAATGTAGGCCTTAAGAGAGAGCACAGGCGGCAACAGTGCCAAGCAGACACATTGATATAAAAATGATCATGTGGGGCATAGAAATATTTCATCCAAGCAAAGGACTTACACAGTAAGCTTTTAATTGTGCTAGCATTCTACATCCAATGTTTCGATAGGTGAAAATTTATTCAGGAGCCGTTGTCATGAGTGGGTATAATGTTGGGGACTTAGTTGCGGAATTTTTACAACAAGTGGGCGTTGACACAGTTTTTGGTGTGGTTTCCGTGCACAATATCCCAATGTTGGATGCGATTGGCCGGCGGAATGCGGTTCGTGTGATTGGCGCGCGCGGTGAGATGGGTGCGGGGCACATGGCTGATGCATACGCACGGGCGCGCGGTGGTTTGGGCGCCTTTTTCACCTCAACGGGACCTGGTGCTGCAAATGCCCCCGGCGCGCTTGTAGAAGCACGGTTCGCTTCTTCACCTATATTACATTTCACCGGACAAACGGCGACCGCTAACCTTGATAAGGAACAAGGTGCGGTGCATGACGTCATGGACCAGCTTGGGATGCTTAAAGCTACATCTAAGGCGGCATTCCGCATTAGAGCGCCAGAGATGGCTCTTGGTGTTTTGATGAAGGCGGCCACAGAAGCTTTAAGCCATCCAATGGGCCCAGTGTCTATCGAAATTCCTATCGATGTGCAGCGTGCCCAAATCAGTCGGCCAACTATGCTTGATAACCTTAAGATAGAAACTCCAAAAGGAGATGCTGGTGATCCTGATAGTTTGGATGTTCTTGCTGAAATGGCATCACAAGCAAAACGCCCTCTCATATGGTGTGGTACTGGAGCTCGACACGCCAGAGAAGCTGTACTTCGCTTAACAGAAATGGGTTTTGGTGTCGTAACGTCTGTTAATGGCAGAGCAGTCATACCAGAAACGCACCCAATGACCTTGGGTGCGTTCCAAGCAACCCCTGAAGTTGAAAACCTCTATCAAACAGTAGACTTCATGCTAATTGCAGGTGGACGATTAAGAGGACACGAAACAAGAGATCTCGCTCTTCAGCTGCCAGAGATGCGCGCCCAAATTGATGTAGATCCATCAGCTTGCGGACGTACATACAGTGTTGAGCATTTTCATGTGGGTGATGCATCCGAAGCACTATCTGCACTGGCCGATCGATTGGAAGGGCGAATGAAAGTTGCACCAGACTGGGCGCAAGACCTTGCTACTTGTCTGAAAGAAACTCGGCATAACTATCGGAAGCAACTAGGCCCTTATGCTGATTTTCCAGAGATTTTCCGAGATGCAATGCCATCAGATGCCATTTGGGCTCGTGATGTCACAATGAACAACACCACCTGGGGCAACAGGTGCTTGCAGCTGGAAAATCCAAGCCAGAATATTTATCCGGTTGGTGCTGCTATTGGACCAGGATTTCAATTTGGAATTGGTGCGGCTTTCGGAGCGAATGGGCGAAAGACAGTAGCAATAACTGGTGATGGCGGCTTTTACTTAAATATGACGGAGTTATGGACTGCGGCACAGGAAAAGCCGGATGTAGCTATAGTCATTTTTAACGATGCAGGGTACGGCGTTATTAAGGATATTCAAGACGCCCTTTATGGAGAACGACACTATTTTGCAGACCCAATCGGACCAGATCTTGAGGGGCTCGCAAAGTTGGCGGGTCTTCCATACTTCCGAGTTTCTTCAGTGAACGAGATGGGCCCACAGTTGAAGGCAGCTATCGCTACTGAAGGTCCTTCTTTAGTAGAGGTTGAAATGACAAAAATTGGGAAACTGCCCAGATATTATCAGCCGCCACCCTATGCGGTTAAGAAATAAAATATTTTATCGGGGTAATGGAAGGATCAGTGTTAGGGCAACTTATTGCGTTTATTTTTAGCTAATTTGCTTATTGTGCTTTGTTCCAGTGTCCCATTTTGCGGCCTGTTCGCGCTTCAGTTTTCCCGTATAGATGAAGATGAACGTTTGGGTCGGCTAGCAATTTAGGCCACTCAGTTACCTCATCTCCTAAGATGTTTGTCATTTCTGCTGGGCGCAGGATTTGTGTTGAACCTAAGGGCAAACCCATTGCGCAACGCACCAATTGCTCAAATTGGCAGGTTGCCGCGAAATCCATGGTCCAATGGCCCGAATTGTGCGGTCGAGGGGCCATCTCATTCACGATAAGCTGGTGATCTTCCGTGACAAACATTTCGATTGCTAAAAGGCCTATCATATCGAGCCCCTCGATGGCCTGGGATGCGAGATATTCTGCCTCTTCCGCTAATTTTCCAAGTTCTGCAGCTGGTGCAATCGTTTGTCGAAGTATGTGATTTTCGTGCCTATTCTCTACAGCCGGATAGGATTTGATTTTTCCCATGACATCACGGGCAGATATTACTGAAATTTCTCTGGTAAAATTTACAAATCCCTCTGCTATGGAGGGAGATTGTCCTAATTCAGCCCAAGCGGCCTTTACGTCAGAAGAACTTGTAATCTTGACTTGACCTTTTCCATCATAACCAAAACGTCTGGTCTTCAGGATGATCGGAGATCCAAAGACATCCAATGCCTTCAATATATCTTCTGGCCCGTCAACAGCTTGGAAAGGCGCAGCCTTAAAACCAACACTTTCCAAATATTTTTTTTCAACCAAGCGATCTTGGGCAGTTGCAAGAGCCCGAGCATTTGGTCGGGCAGGCTTCAACTCGGCGAGCAGAGTGAGAGCTGCCTCTGGAACGTTTTCAAATTCCACTGTGATGGAATCTACGTTAGCTGCAAAGGCCTCTAGCGCAGGCTGATCATTATAATCCGCGCAGGTAAAGCGCCAGGCAACATCGGATGCGGGGGAATCTTTTTCTGGCGCGAAGATATGGGTACGGTAGCCTAAATTGGCAGCAGCAAGCGCTGTCATTCTGCCTAATTGCCCACCGCCGAGAATGCCGAGAACGCTGCCAGGAGGAATCATTTGTTGTACCATCAATCTTCTGGCGCCTCAGGTACGTCTTTCGTTTGTTTGGCCCGCCAGATAGATAAACGCTCAGCAATTCCTGAATCTGTCAGAGCGAGTATAGCGGCGGCAAAAAGGCCAGCATTGGTAGCGCCCGACTCACCTATTGCAAAGGTAGCCGTTGGAACGCCGGCCGGCATTTGTACAATTGACAGTAAACTATCAACCCCGTTCAGCATCCTGCTAGGGGCTGGCACGCCCAGCACAGGAAGGTCGGTCATTGCCGCTGCCATGCCGGGAAGATGAGCTGCGCCTCCAGCGCAGGCAATTATTACCTGTAAACCGCGATCTTTTGCGGAATGAGCATACTCATACAGTCGATCAGGTGTTCTGTGAGCAGAAACCACTTTCGCTTCATGCGGTATATCTAATGTTTTAAGAATTAAAGCTGCTTTACCGATTATTGGCCAATCGCTGCGACTGCCCATTATGATTCCCACTTTCGGATTCTTTTGCTCAGGCACTAGGGGCTTCTCCCACATAGGGTCACCGAAAGCGCGTCAGTATATGGTTCCACCAAACGACCGCAAGCCCAAACGGAAGTACCCTAATTTTGAAATTATTTAAACTTAGGCGATGATGTCTGGCGTTTCGCCTGCCTCTAGTCGATCTATAACATCCTTAAGTTTGAGTTTGCGTTTCTTCAATCTTTGAACTTGTAACTGATCAAAATGCGCCTGTTCACCCAGGGTCGCGATAGCATAATCGAGATCCCGATGTTCTGCCTTCAGGTTCTCAAGCTTTGCAAGGATTTCTGTGTTTTCTGAAGTTTCACTCACGAAAGCAGTCTCCCCGTCTTGCAAGCCCATAATCCGACTACAATGGGATTACTAGAATCTCTCGGCGCTGAAGCTAAACTATATACTGTTTTATCCAAACTACCCATGGAAACCACTGAGCTGTGAAAGAAAATTCAAAAACAGATGGAGCAGCTTTCTGGGAACACGCACTGAATTTTTATAATCAACCTGGGGCAAAGGAAGTATTGCTTGACTACCAAGATAGACTTGAAGTGGATGTTATGGCGTCACTTTGGGCTTTGTCAGCTGCGGTCGAGGGGCGGTCTTTAAACGCAGAAGATGTTAATGAGTTCTTTGCATTAACAAACAAAGCCCGAATGGAGGCTTCCCGGCTTCGTAAACTTCGGAGGAAGGCCAAGTCTGATGGTTGTCCAGAATACCAGCGCCTGCAAATACAGGAGTTGGCAGCAGAGCGAGCCGTCGCTTCATCAGCACCTCCAATCAATTCTGTAGGGAAGGCGGACATTTTTGATGCAAATCTTGGTTTTAGAAATTTAAAGCTAACGCTCGCGATAAGTGCTCCAAAAGTTACCCAGGCTGAAATTTGGAAGTTGACTAAGATAATTATTGGCTAGTGCTATTAGTCGGCGTCTGACAGATACCTGTTTTTTAAATTTTACTGACCTCTGCTCTTTCCGTGGACCGGGTTTTATGTTTTGGGTGATGGGAACCGGTGTGCTATCGAAACGACAAAATTCTAATGAATATTTGACGATGCTGTGCCGGGTAAGCATTTATCTGGAAGCTGTAACATATAAGGTCATATTTTATGCTTGCCGAAAATGATAAGAAAACAAAAGCATGGCTTAAACCAGCTGCTGATTATGGCCCGCTAATTGCTTTTTTTACGGGCTATATGCTCTATGGTCATGACCTAATGATAGCCACCATTTGGTTGATGGTCGCAACCGCTGTTGCAGTCATAGTGTTGCTTGTTGTCGAGCGTCGTATCCCAGTTATGCCACTAGTAACTGCAGGCATCGTGGGTGTTTTTGGAGGGCTAACGCTCTGGCTACAAGATGAAACCTTTATCAAAATGAAGCCCACAATTGTGCAACTTATCTTCGCATCTATTCTCCTTGGCGGCCTCGCTTTCAACAAACTTTTGTTAAAGCCATTATTTGGAGCCGCTTGGAAAATGAGAGATCCCGCATGGCGGACAATAACTATTAGGTATGGGGTGTTTTTTATTGCAGCTGCCGTACTCAATGAAATTGTATGGAGAACGCAATCAACTGATTTTTGGGTTAATTTCAAGTTATTTGGATTGATTGGATTGACATTGTTATTCTCTCTTTCTCAAACGCCTTTAATTCTTAGAGAGGCGAAAGCCGCAGAAGCAGAGAAAGACACTTAGATCCATAAATTTCCTGGCGGTTTATAAACGCCTCACTTCTAGAAAGAGACGCGGCCCTATGCCTGAACTCGAGTTACCGAAGGACGATTTCGTCCGTGACATCATTCGTGATGATTTATCTAAAGGTTCCCACCAGGCTGTTATAACCAGGTTCCCACCAGAGCCAAACGGCTACTTGCATATTGGACATGCTAAATCAATTTGTCTGAATTTTGGCGTTGCAAAAGAATTTGGGGGCCACTGTCATTT
This sequence comes from Rhodospirillales bacterium, assembly GCA_008081395.1. Lineage (GTDB taxonomy): Bacteria > Pseudomonadota > Alphaproteobacteria > Bin95 > Bin95 > VMCJ01. The sequence continues at coordinate 9,483 of VMCJ01000069.1, forward strand.
GCGTTTTGATGACACTAATCCCGCAAAAGAAGAGCAAGAGTTCATTGATTCGATTAAAGAAGATGTTAGCTGGCTGGGCTTCGATTGGGGTGAGAATTTGTTTCATGCCTCAGATTACTTCGAACAGCTTTATTCATGGGCTGAAAGTCTCATCAACAAAGGACTGGCATACGTATGTGATTTAAGTGCTGAGGAGATGAGAGAGTATCGTGGAACCTTGACTGAACCTGGGCGCGACAGTCCATATCGAAATCGCTCTGTTGAAGAAAATTTAAGCCTTTTTCGTGAGATGCGAGCCGGCGGCTTCCCTGAAGGCTCTAAGACGTTGCGTGCCAAAATTGATATGGCATCAGGCAACATGAACTTACGCGACCCCGCCTTATACAGAATTAAACATGCTGCTCATCCTCGAACAGGAAGTACTTGGAAAATTTATCCAACATATGACTATGCCCATGGCCAATCTGATGCGATTGAGGGCATTACTCACTCCCTATGTACGTTAGAGTTTGCTGACCACCGCCCCCTTTATGACTGGCTCATCGAGCATTTAACGGTTCCAGCGCGTCCTCGCCAATACGAATTTGCAAGGCTAAATTTAACACACACAGTCTTATCAAAACGCGTGCTTATGCGGCTAGTCTCAGAGGGTCATGTAACAGGTTGGGATGATCCTAGGATGCCAACAATCCGTGGCATGCGTCGCCGCGGCGTCCCACCAGAGGCTCTTAAAGATTTTATTGGAAGGCTAGCGATATCCAAAAGCGATAGCACGATTGAGATGCAGATGCTGGATCACTCAATTCGTGAACACCTTAATGAGCACGCTGAGCGAAGGATGGCGGTTTTGAAGCCATTAAAACTCACCATTCGTAACTGGCCAAAGGGTCAAACAGAGATGCTTGAGGTGCCAAATCACCCAGGAAGACCTGAGCTTGGCACTCGAAAAATCCCATTTTCAGGGAGCCTTTGGATTGAAGCGGACGATTTTATGGAGGACCCACCGAGAAAGTTCTTCCGCCTTGGCCCTGGGCGTGAGGTGAGGCTTCGTTTTGCTTATTTAGTTACTTGTGAAGACTTCATTAAAAACGAAACCGGTGAGGTAACGGAAATAATATGCACTTATGATCCAGCAACTGCTGGTGGAAATGCGCCTGATGGTCGAAAGGTCAAAGGAATTATTCATTGGGTATCAGCAGTTCATGCAATTGAAGCTGAGGTCTTATTGACCAGTCAGCTTTTCAAATCAGAAAATCCATCTGCTGGTGGGGATCCAATTGAAGATATCGACGCTAATTCGTTAGAAGTTGTAAAAGAAGTGAAGTTAGAGCCAGAGCTGGCTTCGGCTTTGGCGGGGTATCCGGTGCAATTTGAGCGGCTTGGTTATTTCAATAGAGACCCTGCGCAATCACAATTAGCTTTTATTCGCACAATTGGACTGCGCGACAGTTGGGCTAAGACCCAAACGAAGGGATAATCCAACGTTCGAGAGCCTTACAGTTCAGCCGTTTGCCGACACCGAAAATTGGGCGTTAGCGCTTACCCTAGCCGCGTATTTTTTGGGCTTCCTGGTTCGTGGTGCTTTTGGTTTTGGGTCTAACTTACCAATAATTATCCTTACCGCTTGGCTTCTTGGTCCGCACCATGCAGTGATTTTGGTGGTTTTGACGGGAATGATGGCGCAACTATATCTGTTCCCTCAGGGCTGCCGTACTGCTAATTGGCCCTTAGCTTTAAAGCTAACCATAGGCATTTATCTCGGGATTGCTCTTGGCACTTATGCGTTTGTTACACTCGACCCAAAAGTTTTTGCACCAGTCCTCGGCACCTTAGTAATAATTTTGGTTGCGATGGACCGGCTTAATGCCATTCAACATCTCTCAAAATTTATTGATCTTACAAGCCGACCAGTGACTCTAGCTCTCTCAGTTACGGGAGGTTTTGTTGGCACTGTCTCTGGCGGGGGAGGAATTTACTTCCTTGCGCCATTCCTTCGCCATATGTGCCCTACACCAATTGGTTTTAGGTCAACTAACCTCGTGATTTCTGGAATTTTTCTAGCAGGCAGAACAATATTCATAGCGATCGCAGGCTTAATTGATTTAACGTCAACAATAGAAGCGTTACTTTTAATGCCCGTTGCGTTTGCGGGAGGATGGGCAGGAGGGCGCTGGTTCTCACGCTTAAATTCAGACAAGTTCTTTCGTTTGCTGTCGTTTTTACTGGTAGCCGGTGCGCTCTCACTTATTTTTAGAAATTTCCTTTGACCCCTATTCAAATGGGTTGAAGGGGCCTGGAAATATGCCTCGGGGTTTTATGAATTCGTAAGGGTCTCTTGCTAAGAAACGGCCACGCCCTGGTGTTGCTTTGAATTCTCCATCGTCCCAAAGCACTTCGCCTCGTGAAAGCGTTGTTGTTGGCCAACCAGTTACGGTCATGCCTTCGTAAGGTGTATAATTGACGTCATGGTGTAGGTTTTCCTGCTTTATCGTAACCTTTACATCAGGATCCCAAATAGCAATATCTGCGTCTTTGCCTGGAGCAATATCGCCCTTGTTCTTTAGGCCAAAAAGCCGCGCTGGATTGCGTGATGAGATGGCGGCAAAAGTCTCTAAATCTATTCGGCCCTCAACCACGCCTTTTGAGAATAGAATAGGTAGCCTTGTTTCTAATCCAGGCACTCCATTTGGCATTCTAGTAAACGGAGTATTTGGTCCATCAGGCAACTTTTCCCCCTCATTTTCTCCAAAATTGGAAGGCGCATGATCTGAAGAAACAATATCTAAGACACCAGATTTTATATATCCCCAAAGTTTGTCATGTTCTTCAGTTGAACGCGGTGCAGGGGAGCAGACCCACTTTGCTCCTTCGCCATTTGGCTTATCCAGATCATCAGAAGTTAGGGTTAAATACTGAGTGCAGGTTTCTCCCCAAATTTTCAAGCCACGAGCCTGTGCCCTCCGAATTTCTTCGGCCGCTTCGCCGCAGGTTACGTGAAATATCTGGACAGGTTGATCCATTAGCTCGGCCATAGCTGCCACTCGATGCACAGCTTCCCGCTCTACAACTGGAGGTTTTGACCAACAATGATGTTTAGCTTCTGTTAACCCTTTCGCTGTGAGCTGCTCCATCATCCACATGATCATATCGTGGTGTTCTGCATGGATCACCATAAAGGCCTGATTTTTCCGAGCCAAAGCCATAAGATTCAGCAAGCCGGTATCGTCGACGCGGTTTGATGGATAGGTCATAAAGACTTTGATGGTGCGGTGACCTTGCGCGATTAGGGTCGGCAATGCGTCTAATGTTTCTTTATCGGCCCTATTTACAATTAAATGAAAAGAGTAGTCGCAGGTGGCCCCACGTTCGGCTCTGGCGTGATAGTCAGCAGTCGATGTTGTTATGTGCGTGGATTTGAATTGAGGCGCAAAGCAGATAACTGAAGTGGTTCCGCCGCATATCGCAGCGCGAGTTCCTGAGAGGAATGTATCAGCATTGACCCCTCCGGTGGAACTCGGTTGTTCGATATGACAATGACTATCAACGCCACCCGGAAAGACGATACGTTTTCTAGCATCAATTTCGCGCGTGCCCTTTGATAGGTTTTTACCTACTGTAACAACTTGCTCTCCAGCGATACCCACATCACCTTCAAATACTCCACTGGCTGTTGCAACAGTTCCGCCTCGGATAACAACATCAAAGTCAGCCATGGGTCCATCTCCCGCTTTGCTTTTTCTTTCTGTCTAGAGATTAAAGGGAAAACACATGCTCTGAAAATGTTTTTGCGTCTAAGTTAGGAATTTCACTTGGGCCTTTAATAGATCAATAAAAAAGTGTCTTAGGATCCATACCCGAATACAGGCCAGCAACCTCTTCCGCATAACCGTTATAAAGCAAGGTGGGAATTCTCTCATCTTGACCAAGGGGTTTTTCGGTTGCTTGGCTCCACCGGGGGTGATCTACATTTGGATTAACATTCGCATAAAAGCCATATTCTCGGCTTTGAAGTTGTTCCCAAAAGCTCTTTGGCTGTTTGTCTGTGAAGGTAAACTGGACAATCGATTTGATTGACTTGAAGCCATACTTCCAAGGTATTGCCAAGCGCAAAGGTGCTCCCATCTGTTTAACCAGAGGCTTTCCATAAATCCCTGTAACTATGAATGCTAGGTCATTAGTTGCTTCGTCGAGCCGCAAACCCTCGAGGTAGGGCCAAGGATACCAACGTTGTCGTTGACCTCTAGCAACATCTGGTTTTGTAAAACATCGCATTTCTAGAAACTTCGCTCCAGCTTGGGGCTGAGCTAGTTTGACCAACTCTCTGAGTGGAAAACCGCTCCATGGGACGGCCATCGACCACGCCTCTACACATCGGTGACGGTAGAGCCGCTCTTCTATGGGCATTCTCCGAATTAGATCTTCTGCATCAAGCTCTATGGGATTGGAAACCATACCGTCGATTTTAACTAACCACGGCTTTACTGATAGTTTCTGAGCTCGTTGCCAAATATCTTTGTGAGATCCAAATTCGTAAAAGTTATTGTAAGTTAACACGTCACTGCGCGGTGACAGTTTGCGATCGAGAGAATATGTCAGGTTCTGTTTTGCAGGGTACAACTCGGTCGCAACGTCAGGGCTATCATTAAAGTTAGCGGCACGGGCATTAGACGGCATACCAGCGGCTAGAATTCCAATTCCAGTAGTCCCTAGGAGTTGGCGCCTACTCATAAATATCGTTTCGGGCGTAGCGTCGCGTTCGGGAATTGCCCATCGAGGGGTTTGGCGAATGAGCATACGAATGGCTCCTTGAGATTGCTTCTTTGATAAGATTCTAGGAAGGTTCTCCATGAAAGGCCAACAGTTGGAAAAAAATTAGAGGATCCAGACATGAGCCCCAACACAGATAAGGTAGCAGTGGAAATTGATTCTAAAGGCGTTGCTTGGGTAACTCTTAATGAACCAGCTGTCAGAAATGCACTATCTCCAGAGCTGCGGGCACAGTTTTGCGAGCGTATTCCGCAGCTAGAATTTAATTCCGCAGTGCGCTGCGTGGTTTTGCAGGGGGCAGGTGATCATTTTATGGCTGGTGGAGACATCCGGGTAATGAAAGAACGCTTGGAGTGGTCCAAGGAGGAGAGATCACAGCGCATCATTGCGGGCCTCCATGATATCAATCACGCAATATTCGCCCTTCGCCGAATGCCAAAGCCTGTAATTGCAAGTGTTAGAGGCGCAGCGGCTGGATTTGGCTTAAGCTTGGTTGGCGCTGCAGACTTGGCGATTGCGGCAGAAGATGCATTTTTCACCCTTGCCTACTGTCATATTGGCGCAAGTCCTGATGGTGGAGCTTCTTACTTTTTAGGCCGAACGCTCGGAATGAAACAGCAGATGGAGTTAGCTTTTCTTGGTGAGCGCTTTGAGGCTCACAAGGCTAAAGAGTTAGGCATTGTGAACTGGGTGGTGCCATCCGTCGATTTGAAATTTGAAACAGAGAAACTTGCTTCTCGACTTGCAAGTGGTCCTACACGTGCATACGCCAATGCCAAGGCTCTGTTCAATGCAAGCAACCATCTGTCTATGGAAAGTCATCTACAGATGGAGGCAGAGAGGATAGCTGACAGCATGGCCTCTGAGGATCATGCAGAGGGAGTTAGCGCATTTTTGGGGAAGCGAAAGGCTAATTTTAAAGGAAAGTAAACAGTACTTAACCCCAAATTTCAAAGACGGATGTAAGCGATCAATCAGACATTATCCCAAGTCTCTGCTGCATCTCAGCAAAGCAGCTAATCTTATTCGATATTAGCTTTCCTGGCTGTTAGAGTTATTTGTTAATTATGACTTCCGCAACGTGCGGCACTGTTAAACGCTTTATAACAAAATCAAGCTTGGGATCCTTTCCACCACCAATTTTGCGGATCGCAAGCAGAGTTTGTCCCGCTTCAGTTTCATTCCAAAACCATGAGTTGATTTCTGCCGTATTGCCAACTGCTCCTGGCTGAGCGTTAGCCGCTTCCTGATAAAAAGTTAGAAGGTCGTTCACGCCCAACTTAAAAGTATTTGCAGTTTCGCTACCAGGCAAAAGCGCCCCAGGCTCGTGTCCATCGGCAAAGCTTCCAAAGAAGTCTGCAAGTTTTTCGGGTTCTAACCCAGTTAACCCAAATCCTGTTCTGCCATGCTTGCGCTTCCACGCTTCATGCCATGGAACAAGAAGTGATACCTCCGCAGCTAGCCTTGTTGCATGGGTGTCATGGTCGCTGACTGAAGGGCTATTAAAGCTAACAGGACATACCCAGTTTTCATCATAGTTGGATATGTTGTTGTCTGGTGGTGCATCTTCAGGAAAGTCATTGAGAACTGGAGTTGCTTGGTTTCCAAGAAGCTTTAGTGCAGCTTTAATGACTCGGCGTTGAAACCTCGAGTCTTCTGGAGCACCTAACGGCCGGCCCAGCTCAAATGGCACCCAAAGTGCGCGTGGAGGGCGAATTTTTTCAGCATGCGGCTTTACAAGCGCGATGAGGGTTGTTGGTAACCCAGCAGCCTCCAGTTGATGAGCAATTGCGCACACGGCGCGAGTGCAATTTGGTCAAACAGGTAAAAGTAAAACAGCGTCGACTTTTTCTTGCTTCATCGACTTGGCAATCATATCGATCCCAGGCTTCATCGTTTCAGGATCAGAAGCGCCCATAAAGCTGTAATGGTGATCAGCAACTGTGCCGATCGTGCCGTCTTCGGCCATCTCGCGAAGCCGCTCCAGAGGAAGAACAACATTCCAATCGCGCTGATACCCGGTTCTATCGTAATTTACGGAGATGTGGCTCATGACGATATCATCAGCTTCAGCATTTCCAGGAATTATCCTGTAATCTGCCGCTCCCATACCAAATGGGCTTTCTCCGCGCATAGATAGGCCTGCCGTGGAGATAAGTGCGACACGACGTTCTGAAAGGGAGGGGCCGTTTGCAGATGGAGTGTCTTCAAATACCGGTAACGGTAAGGTTTCGACGTGCTGCCTTAGTGCCTCCGGCATATCGGATAGTCGAGCCATTTGCTTATTCCCCCGCAATTTTCTGATAGCTGTATTGCAAAAACTACATACCGCCTCTGCGTGTGCTGGGCAGCCTAAATTATTGCGTAAAGCGACCGTATTCCGTTAGTTTAGAGATCAGCGCGCTAAATTTATAGAAACGCGTGTTGATAAAATTTCATGCGTTAAGTTAGGGGACTGATTAAATGAAAGTGAACGCGTTCGTCTTCGAGAAACCTGGTGCTGCTGGTGTTATGAAATGGCGTACCCTTGAGCTAGGTGATCCTGGTCCTGGCGAAGCATTAGTGCGTCACACCGCTATCGGTCTGAATTACATTGATATTTATCATCGTTCTGGGCTCTATCCGCTGCAGTTTCCAAGCGGTCTCGGTCTCGAGGCGGCTGGAGTCGTTGAGGCCGTTGGTAAGGGCGTAACTCACGTAAAAAAAGGCGACCGCGTAGCTTATGGGACGGGAACGCTAGGAGCCTATTCTGAAGCCAGAATAATGCCAGCTCAGCACCTTTTGAAATTGCCAAATGGCATTTCTGATGAAGAAGGTGCTGCCATGATGCTGAAGGGGATGACTGTAGAGTACCTCTTTAATCGGACTTACAAGGTTAAAAAGGATGAGTGGGTATTGTTCCAAGCCGCAGCTGGAGGAGTTGGTCTTATCGCTGGTCAGTGGTTGGCTGCAGTTGGGGCTCATGGGATTGGCACTGCCGGTGGCCCCAAAAAGGTGAAACTCGCCAAGGAGCATGGCTTTGAGCAAGTTATCGATTACAAGAAAACGCAAAATATTGCTGACCGAGTAAAGAAGATAACGAAGGGTGCAGGAGTGCCGGTCGTTTTTGATAGTGTGGGTAAAGATACTTGGGCGCAATCGCTGAATAGCTTAGCCCCGCGCGGGCTGATGGTCAGTTTCGGTAATGCTTCTGGTCCTGTGCCAGAGTTTGGTCTTGGGGAACTCGCAAGTCGAGGGTCTTTGTACGTTACCCGACCATCTCTTGTGGCTTATACCTCTACTCGCCAGGAGCTCGAAAAATCAGCAAGAGCTCTCTTCAAGATGGTAACATCAGGTGCAGTAAAAATTGAAGTGAACCAGACTTATCCATTGAAAGAAGCACCACAAGCTCACCGTGATTTGGAAGGTCGTAAAACAACTGGTTCGACCATCTTCATACCGTAGGGGCAGCCTTTGCCTCGTAAACTGGCTCCAGTTACTTTGACTGGGGCCAGTTTCTAAAGATTCACTAAGAGTTATCTAGGTAGTGGGTGCGCATCTAAGTGCGGCTGATAGCTTGGTTCTACGTCCACTCCAAGTGAGGCCAAAAGCCTAACGACGCCGCAATAAAAAGCTATCACAATCACTAAATCGACCATCAGTTCATTAGTAAGGTCTTCAGACAGTTGGCTATAAGTGGTTTCCGCCATCTCACCGTTGGTAGCCATTTCTCGAGCAGCCTGTAGGGCTAATCGGTAAAGCTTTGGAAGCTGGGTTTTTTCTCCTGCGGTCTCGAGTTTGACAGCTTCTATCTCAGCATCTGAGAGACCAAAATCCTTACCAATTTTCACATGATGAGACCACTCATATGGACTTTTGGACAACCAACCTACTTGGAGTATGGCAAGTTCGCGCAGTTTGGGATCTAGACGTGAGCCAAATCTAATCCAACTCCCAACTTTACCAAAGGCTTTGGCGCCCTCTGGTGAGTGGGCCAGAGCTCTGTGGAGGTTAATAGGCCTTTTCAATATCTCTTGGTCGTTTTCAGCAAGATCTTTAGCATCAAGGTAAGGTAAGCGTGCCATGTTAAGCAGTCTCCGCCAAAAATGAAGCAGCCGCGTCAAGCGCACCGGCGCCGTGGGGCACCTTTAGATGCTTCAACGTTAAATCAATGCCAGCAAGGGCGCCCATTATCATTGGTTCATTAAGGTCACCCATGTGGCCAATTCTGAAAGCTTTATCAGCCAGCACGTGTAGCCCCCCGCCGAGGCTTACGTTGAAACGCTCTCTAGCTACTTGGCGGATAGTGTTCATGTCCGTTTGCCCTACCTGGCGAACACACGTGATAGAATTTGAGCGCGATTTTGGGTCGACAGTATTGAATTCAAGTGCGCCACCTTCTGCCCAGCGCGCCACGGCAGTTCTCGTGGCTTCAGCAAGCCGTGCGTGGCGCGCAATAATGTTATCAAGTCCTTCTACTCGGACTTTCTCCATCACCTTCATTAGGCCCCAAACCATGTGCATCGGCGCTGTTCCGCAGAAGCGTCTGTAGGTCTCCATCGCCATTCGGCTTTTCCAGGACCAATATTCTCTGTGAGAAGTGCAAGCTTCAGAAGCTGCAAGCGCCTTAGGTCCTGCGGCAGTAAACGAAATACCAATGGGCATCATCAAGCCTTTTTGAGAGGCTGCTATCACGCAATCAATTCCACTCTCATCCATATTCAATTTATGGCAACCGAAAGATGCAATTGCGTCGACAACAAAGAGTGCCGGGTGGCCAGAGGCATTGATAGCCTCTCGAATAGCTTCCAAATTACTCACAGCGCCGGTCGCAGTCTCCACGTGCACGGCCAAGACAGCTTTAATTTTTTTTTCTGAATCTTGTCTCAATGCGTCTTCAACAGCTTGGGGATCGATTGGCGAGCGCCAATCATTATTCAATCGGACTGTCGAAATGCCGAATGCCTTTACCATATCATCCCAAACGAGAGAGAACCGACCGGTATCTGGCATCAAAACTTTGTCGCCCGGTGACAGCAAATTGACAATTGAGGCCTCCCACGCTCCATGACCATTGGCGATATAGGCAAATACTTCACCTTTTGTGCGAAAAAGGTCTTTAAGTTCCTCGAACATCCTAAGCATTGTTTCCATAAACTCAGGAGCAGAGAAATCTTCCGCAGGTCGATGCATCGCGTTAAGCACATCTTCTGGGATGTTGGTTGGGCCTGGGGTGTGTAGAAACATTCGACCTGGCATTACAAACTCTCAGTGATTGTTTTTAAGAAAATGGAAAGGGCGACAGAAGAACTGTCGCCCAAGTCAAGGATGTCGCTATGAACGTAGTCGGCGCCACCATCCAGTGCGAGGTGGTCCAGAAGGTTTGGATTCTGGCTCTTGCTGCATAGCAGGTGTTTCAGGTGGTGTATCTGAGCTAATTTCCGATGAACTATGCTCGACCTCACTTGCAGGTCCTACCTGCTTATCTACTACGCCCCCTGAAGTCATCGCAGGAATTTCTTGTACATCGTTATTGGAAGCAGGCTCGGATTTTAATTCTGCGCCATCAATATTCTCGTTGATATCCTTGTGGGAATCATTGACCCCGCTTCTACGACGCCGGCGACGGCGCGGGCTTCTTTGCTCTGTCTCACTATCTTCAGCAACGGCATTGCCTGGCTCATTTTCAGAGCTTCCATCAGAAATTTCTGGAGTATCGCTCTCGGCGCTTTTGCGGCGGCGTCCGCCGCGGCGTCCACGACGACGACGACGATTACCGTTCTCATCATCATCTTCTTGGGCCGTTTCTTGTGAATGCTGCTCGTCTCTAATTCTGACTTCTTCGGTTTCTTGAGACTCTTCTATATTTCTTTCGTCGACACGTTTGCGACCACGTCTTCGATTTCGAGGTGAGCGGTCGTCTCCTGCATCATCTTTCTGGTCGTGTCTACTATCGTAAGCGTTATCTTGTTTTCTGTCGGAAACGTCATTTTTTACGCTACTACGCCCAATAACTTCTACAATACGCTCATGCGCTGCTAGAGTATCATCTGGGGTGAACAACAAGCGCACCCCGTAAACCTCTTCGATACGCCGCACCCCGTCTCGCTTATGATTAAGTAGGTAAACAATGGTCTCTGTTGCTGTTTTGACGGCAATATCAACACCACCGCCTTCATGAAACGCGCAATCCTCCGCCGCTCGAAGTAAGCCAAGTGCATTAGACTCAACACTTCGAACCCTTCCAAGGCCAGCGCACATTTCACACTCGTGGAAGTTGGTTTCAAACATGGAAGGACGCAGCCGCTGCCGCGATAATTCAACGAGTCCTAAAGGACTCATTCTGCCAACATGAACACGAGCTCGGTCAGCCTTTATTGATTCCTTAAGCTTGCGTTCCACGGCAGCATTATTGCGCCGTTCGTCCATATCAATGAAATCTATAACAACTATGCCCGCCAGCTCGCGCAAACGCAGTTGACGTGCAGCTTCGACGGCCGCCTCTAGATTTGTTTTGAGAGCAGTCTCTTCAATATTTCTTTCCCGAGTCGAACGGCCAGAGTTAACATCGATTGCGACTAATGCTTCTGTCTGATTGATTACAAGATATCCCCCAGAGGGCAACCGAACGATTGGGTGAAAAAGACTCTCTAGGCGACCTTCAACGCCCCTTGCCTGGAAAAGTGGCACTGGGTCTTTGTATGGTTGTACTCGCTTAGCATGGCTCGGCATGAGAGATCGCATGAAGTCTTTAGCTTCGCGATAACAGTCATCACCCTCTACGAGAACCTCATCGACATCTCGGCCATATAAATCACGAATTGCACGTTTTACTAAACTTGCTTCTTCATAAATTAGTGCGGGTGCAGAAGAGGTGAGAGTACGCTCCCTTATTTCGTCCCATAGCCGAAGGAGAAATTCATGATCCCTTTTTAACTCTGCCTTGGTGCGTTGTACTCCAGCTGTTCTGACAATGGTTGCCATCCCTTCTGGTAAATCGAGGTCATCAATCAAGCTTTTCAGACGCTTTCTATCGTTTGCGTCTGTGATTTTTCGGGATATGCCACCGCCATTACCTGTGTTTGGCATCAAAACACAATAGCGGCCGGCTAGAGATATAAATGTAGTCATTGCAGCACCCTTGCCACCACGCTCTTCCTTGCCAACCTGGACGAGCATTATCTGACCACGTTTAATAACTTCCTGGATTTTATATCGGTTATTGGATGGGTAGCGGCGGCGTTGTTGTCTGCGGCGAGACCTGCCTCGATTGCGGTCATGATCTCTACCTTCGTCTAACTCACCGTCTTCCGTATCTTCCTCTTCTACTTCTTCCTGGCTTTCATTGTGCTCAACTTGGCTGGCGTCCAGCAGCTCTGTGTCGGACTCACTTTCATCAACTTGTTCTGAATTTTGATCCTCAGATATTTCTTGGGATGGCGCTTCCGTTACATTGTCATCGTCTGCTGCCCCTGTCGGGCTTTCAACATCATCTTCATCAGAAACCTCATCATCTGGGACGATTTGATCGTGCTGTTCAGCAGCGGTTTCCGCAAGCAGAGCTTCTCGATCAGCTATGGGAATGCGGTAATAATCGGGATGAATTTCACTGAATGGCAAGAACCCATGACGATTACCACCGTAGCTTACGAAGGCGGCCTGCAGAGATGGTTCTACTCGCGTTACTTTTGCGAGATAAATGTTGCCTTTGAGTGTCCGAAGGGATGCACTCTCAAAGTCAAATTCTTCCAGCCCGTTGGGGCCAATTACGACGACGCGCGTTTCTTCGCTGTGCGCAGCGTCTATCAGCATTGATTTGGACATCTAATTTTTTCTCCAGCGCGATGCTGAAGCCAAGTTTCCGACCAGGCTCTGCCAATTGGCAAACTCTCTGCGTTCGAAAAAGAACGTGACGAGTGCCTTTACTATCTATTTGGCAATACATTTCGGTCATGCGGGCTCCAGGTGTGCGCGCAAAGTTAATTCTGCGTTCGGAATCGTTCAGCCGCGCTAAGGTTTTAGCCTTGTCAGCGCGATGCTGATCGACCTTCGTCGTCTCACTGGGGCACTTGCGATGTGAAGAGCCAAGTGGCGCGTCGAAATAAATCCATCCCAATATGTATAGGTAGAAGTGGAAACCAACAACAAAAATCGGCAGCAATTCAATCTGAAATATTTTTACTGGTCCGACTATTTAGGAATTATGTCGGTTTAAAAGGACTGTTCAGTAAAAAAATCAGGGGAGTTTTTGGGCTAGAAATGGCTAATTCTCTTTTTCCCTGGCTAACAGATTTCGTAACTCTGTTTTTAAAACCTTGCCGTAATTATTTTTAGGCAAGCTTTGAACAAAACGATAACTTTTGGGTCTTTTGAACCTCGCGATAAGATCCTGGCAATGTAAATCCAGCGACTTATCGTCAACTCCCATATTTGGGCGGGCTACAATGTACGCTAAAACATTTTCGCCCCACTCTTCATCTGGCTCACCAATAACTGATACTTCATTTACGCCAGGATGGGCTAAAAGCGCTTCTTCTACTTCTCTGGGATATATATTGGTACCGCCTGAAATTATCATGTCCTTTGAACGATCTCTTAGTGTCAGATAACCCTCAGAATCTAAGAATCCGACATCACCAGTATGCAACCAGCCATTTCTGAGAGTTTCAGCAGATGCCGCTGGATTTTCCCAGTAACCCGACATCACTACGTCGCTTCGAACGCAAATTTCCCCAACCTCTCCTATGGACGCGGGCTGATCATTTTCGTCAGCAACCATTACCTCCACATTTGTGAAAGCTCTGCCCACCGATGCTATATGTGTTTCGTAACTCGGGTGATTCACATCAGAAATGTCTGCCCGAGGCAGGCAGGTGATTGTCATTGGGCACTCACCTTGGCCATAAATTTGCACAAGAACGTCACCAAACGCAGATTTGGCTGCCTTACAATCCTCTACGTACATTGGACCACCACCATATACGATCGTTTTCCAGTTTCTGCTGTCGGCGGTTGCAAGGCTTGGGTGTTCAATAAGGCGCTTTACCATAGTCGGCGCCGCAAACATTCCAGCTTTTGGGAGTTCTGGGAGAAGATCAAATATCTCTGGCGGATCGAACTTACCGCTTTCCGGCACTACTTGAGAACCCATTCCCGCAACGAAGGGTAGTCCATAAAGGCCCCCTCCATGAGACATGGGAGCTGCGTGAAGCCAATGCTCTCCTTCAGCAGGTACATCCACATCTGAAAAGTATGCTAGTGAACACCCCAAAAGATTTCGATTTGTAAGAGTTGCTCCTTTCGGTCTTCCTGTAGTGCCAGAAGTGTAGAAAAGCCAAGCAGGGTCTTCGGCTCGACGCGAAACAATACCTAGAGGATCTTCTTGGAAGATTTTGGAGTACTCGACAGAGTTCGCGAGTATTAATCTTTCGCAAAGAGGTAAATCGCCCATTATACCACTCAACCCGTTGAGCAAGTCATCTGTCGTAAAACAGATTTTTGCTCCTGAATTTTCTAGGATAAATTGGATTTCCCTAGGATGCAGTTTGGCATTTATAGGAACAGCAACTAGACCGGCGAACCAACATCCAAACAGAACTTCTAAAAATTCTACGCAATTTGTCATTGCAAGACCGACCCGATCTCCCGGCTTAAGATTAACGGTTTCCGTTAACCAGCGTGCAATAGAGCCGGAACGCTGTGCGAATTTTGCATAAGAAGCTACGGAAGTGGTGCCTCGCTTTATCGCGATTGTATTTGGCCTGGCACGGGCTGCCCGAAGCAGGAGGTGGGCGATGTTCATTAGATGCCTCTCCGGTGTTTATGTTTTATTACAATAAATATACGCGCAGCTGTCTAATAAAATGCTCGGGCGTCAGGTCTAAAGTCTAAATATAATCTTATTTGATTATTACGTTGGAAATAAATATATGCTCGGCAAGTATCATTATATTCCCGAGAATACCCTTACATCGTGCTTGCGGGAGCTTTCAAATTAACGATTACATTGACAAAAACTTAAATTTTAATTATTTGGCCGCAATAAGTTATTGCTCAGCAGCGATAATTCAGTCTCAGTGTTTTTACGCGATAGACCTATTTTTCCAATAATTGATTAGTGATTGATTAAACCCGCATGAAATTTGATGATTTCGGACTCAGTGATCCGATCCTTAAGGCTTTAACCGAGGCCGGTTACGAAACACCTACCCCTATTCAGGCAGAAGCCATTCCTGTCGCTCTTATGGGGCGTGATATACTTGGTTGTGCTCAAACTGGCACTGGAAAAACGGCTTCTTTTACTCTTCCAATGATAGAAGCTCTGCACAATGGGAGAGCGAAGGCGCGAATGCCGCGAGCTCTTATCCTAGAGCCCACACGGGAGTTAGCGGCTCAGGTGGCTGAAAATTTTGAGAAGTATGGAACTCACCTAAAACTCAGTCACGCACTTTTAATCGGCGGCGAATTCATGGCCGAGCAAATGAAAACCTTAGAGCGTGGTGTCGACGTTCTAATTGCGACGCCTGGCCGATTGATGGATATGTTTGAGCGCGGCAAAATCATGATGAGTGACGTAAAGATTTTTGTCATAGATGAAGCTGACCGAATGCTCGATATGGGGTTCATTCCAGATGTTGAGCGAATAGCAGGACTTTTGCCTCGTTTACGTCAGACTATGCTGTTTTCTGCCACAATGCCGCCAGAGATTAAAAGGCTTGCGGATCAGTTTTTGATGAATCCAAAGTCAATTACTGTAGCTCCTCCTGCGTCTCCTGCTGAAACTGTAGATCAGAAAAAAGTGCGCTGTGGCCCCAGGGATAAAAGACGAATTCTTCGCGATATAATTCGTGGAGAAGATATTCAGAATGCAATAATATTTTGCAACCGAAAGCGTGATGTAGATATTCTCGTCCGTTCACTGAAACAACATAAGTTTAGTGTTGCAGCCCTTCATGGAGACATGGCTCAGTTCAAAAGGATGGAAACTCTTGATGAATTCAAGAAAGGGCAGGTAGATATTCTTGTTGCCAGTGATGTAGCAGCCAGAGGACTGGACATTGTTACTGTTTCTCATGTTTTCAATTTTGATGTGCCCAATCATCCTGACGACTACGTCCACCGTATAGGCCGCACGGGGCGGGCAGGTCGTTCAGGAAAATCCTTCACCTTAGTAACAGAGGAAGACGACAAGTCGGTTGCCGCCATTGAACGATTGATGGCAAAGGAAATCCCCGAGCTGAAAATCAAGTCGACGGAAGTGCCAGATAAAGAGGCCTCCTCTGAGACTTCTTCGCGATCACACAAAAGTCGCCGTAACGACCAAACCGTCAGGTCTGATAAAAACCAAGCTTCTTCTCAGCGACAAAATCATGAGACAAAGCGAGATTTTACATCTGAACCGAGGGTAAATAACCGCTCAGATTCCAACAGACGAAGACGTCGCGACTTCGGTGACGATGGAAATCGCCGCACCCCTTGGGTCGAGCATCCAGCTGATATACCTGGTCCGCAATCTTTTGGAAAAGATAACACTCCTGCATTTCTTTTGAGGCCAGGTCGACGAGTTGTTGCCAAGTGACGGTCTAAGACCTGTCAACCCTCTTCAAGTTCGCTATCCCAGTATAAAAAATCTCCCCAACTTTCATGGAGGTAGTTGGGAGGGAAGCTACGCCCTCTTTCTTGCAATTCGAAAACAGACGGCTCTCGAGGTGTCCAAAGCAAAGGCATGCGGGCTCGGTCAGGTGTTAGATTGGCTTTTGCCACATTGCAACGGGAGCAGGCCGCAACAACATTTTCCCACGAGGTTACGCCACCTTTCGATCTAGGTATCACATGATCAAATGTAAGATCTGAAGGAGCGAATTTGCTGCCACAATAAACACAATGAAAGCGATCTCTGAGAAAAACGTTAAATCGTGTGAAGGCAGGCCGTTTTGCTGGAGCAATATATTCTTTCAAAGATATAACACTGGGCGCTTGCATCTCAAAATTAGGAGAACGAACGGTAACATCTTCATACTCGGCCAGGACGTTGACACGATCTAAAAACACGGCCTTGATGGCGTCACGCCAGGACCACAATGATAATGGGAAATAGCTTAGAGGCCGAAAGTCGGCGTTCAGCACTAGAGCGGAGCGTTCGTCTAGCATCGTAGCGTTCATTTAATCACTCGACTTATTCTCCACGGATTGCATTTCCGTATCACAATATATTGTTACATATCGGAGCATCATTACAAGATGAAGACAATGTCTAGGGGTGTGGAGGAAAACCGGAAGGCGCGGGTTGGTGTTTTGAAGATGCTTTGGCCTTACATTTGGCCGAAGGATCGCCCAGTCTTTAAGTTGCGAATTTTATTAGCCGCCATCTGCCTAGTTCTGGCAAAGGTTTGTAATGTATACGCACCTCTTTTTTATAAAGATGCTATCGACAGTTTGGGTGTTGCTGAGAACCTAAGTGCAGCCCTTTTGGTGGGAGTTATTGTTGCTTATGGGCTGGCTCGCATTGGTGCGACGCTCTTTGGCGAGATTCGCGAAGCGTTATTCGCAGCCGTTGCGCAAAATGTAGTTCGACAGGTTGGTTGCCGAGTATTTGAGCACTTGCATGCTCTTTCCCTACGTTTTCATTTGGAACGTCGCACAGGCGGTTTATCCCGCGCCATAGAACGGGGCGTTAAAGCAATAGAAACTCTTTTACGTTTTGCAGTTTTCAATATTTTTCCAACGATATTTGAAATTATTGTTGTTTTAATCATCTTGTGGGTGCTGTTGGATTGGCGGTTTGCTGCGGTGACGTTGGTAACCATCGTAATCTACGTGCTCTATACAAAGGAGGTAACTACCTGGCGTCTGGGTATTCGCCGTCAGATGAATGAGGAAGATAGCCGAGCGCACTCTAAAGCGATTGACAGCCTTCTTAACTATGAAACGGTTAAGTATTTCAATGCAGAGGCACACGAAAGCAAGCGCTTCGATCAGGCCTTAGCTGCTTATGAAAAGGCAGCCATTAAGAGCACCATCTCCCTTTCAACTTTGAATGTTGGACAGGCAGCCATTATTTCTGTTGGGCTCGTTGCCGTAATGGTTATGGCGGGCTTGGGTGTAAAAAATGGCAATATGACCATCGGTGAATTTGTTATGGTCAATGCATATTTAATCCAACTGTATCAACCATTGAATATGTTTGGATTTGTTTATCGCGAGATTATGCAAAGCCTCATTGATATGGAAAAGATGTTCTCGCTCTTGGATGTGCCGCAAGAGGTTCAGGATAGTCCAACAGCAAAGCCGCTCAGTGTTTCCGCAGGAGAGGTGCGATTTGATAACGTCGTTTTTGGATATGACGAACGGCGCCCAATTATTAAAGGGATTTCTTTCACTGTTAGGGCTGGAAAAACTGTAGCTATAGTTGGCCCGTCTGGCTCTGGAAAATCGACATTAGGGAGATTGCTATACCGATTTTACGATGTTGGGAGTGGGTCAATCTCAATTGATAATCAAGATATTCGCGACGTTTCCCAAGACAGCTTGCGCGATTGTATCGGTATAGTACCGCAGGATACGGTACTGTTTAATGATAGCCTGATTTATAACGTTCTCTATGGTCGACAGAATGCATCTGAAAAAGAGGCGAAGGAAGCGGCGCGACTTGCGCAGATTGCAGACTTTATCGAAAATCTGCCCGACGGGTGGGCTACGGAAGTTGGTGAGCGCGGCTTGAAGCTTTCGGGTGGCGAAAAGCAGCGTGTTGCCATCGCTAGAACTATTCTTAAAGACCCACCTATTCTTCTATTAGACGAAGCGACATCAGCGCTTGATACAGCTACTGAACGTGCAATCCAATCCAACCTGGATGAGCTGGCGCGAGGCCGAACAGCAATTGTGATTGCTCACAGATTATCAACCGTAGTGAATGCAGACGAAATTTTAGTGTTCAGGGATGGGATAATTTCGGAGCGGGGACAACATCACAAACTGTTAGAGCAGCAGGGCATCTATGCGGAGATGTGGGCTCGTCAACAGGAGGATAAAACAAAGCTTGAACATACAATGACGGCGCAGGATTAAAGGGCCTGCCCTTGCATTGGTTGCATATAGCAACCGTCTATTCTCCATTCTCCATCGGCTTGCTGAACCATTGGGTAAATGGCTAGGAACACTTTTCCATCGTTTGTTACAACTCGCGCGCGTGCCACCCCTTTTCTTCCTGAGGTTTCAACATCGCGAACCTCAAACTTCTGAGGGTTAATCAGAGCGGGATAACTAGCCTTAACCATGTTTATGAAAAAGTCCGCTGATACAAAACGAGCTTGAATGCTCGGTGTGGCATAGTTAAATGCGGCACTTGCATTGTCATCCGAAAGAGCCCGTACCTGGTTTGAAATTACATTTCGTATTTCAGATTTATCGTCTGCCATCGACGGAAAACAGAAGGCAATTAGAGCTATAACAAGAGCTTTGTGTATCCAAGCCGACATCTTCTCACTCTTTAAAAGGTTTTAAATAGTTTACGTGTGTGGCGGTTCTATGGATCAAATTCAGAATTTTTTGGGTTCTGCGGGGAAATATAGTTTTTGCAGTTGCATGATAATTTAGAGATATTTTAAGCAGAAGTTTGCATGAGCTGACCAGACTAATACGATAAGGCGTAACAAATTTTAAGTTTATTGAAAGCATAGACAACGTTTGAAAATGTCTATTTTGATGGAGCAGAATGAATTGCTCTGAATGCCTTAATGGCCAAAGGAGTTAACCAAATTAGGCGCTTATTTACTTTGGGTTGTATTTTATTAGCGGCTTTTACACTTGCAGCTGATATTTATGAATGGTGGGCTACAGGTCAATGGAACCTAATTCTTTTTGGGGATATAGCGTTCAGATTGTTTCCAGAAACTTTGAATATTTTTCAGGCCATAATTCAACGTTATGTTTGGGCATATCTCTGGGATCCCATTGCACAGACCTTACTTCTTTTGCCTGTATTTCCAGTCCTTGGCACAATCGGGTTAGGAATTTTGACCTGGGATCTTTCTAAACGAAGATTTCGGTAAGGCGACCCTAGCAATTCCAAAATGGGGGTTACGCAGCTTTTTAGATTTGGAATCGATTTAGCGAATTTAGCTCATCAGACGCGATAGTACTGCGTTAAGTCTTTGTCGACCATCTGCCGTTGCGCACAAATGGGAGTCATTCAATTCAAGAAACCCTCCGTCTATGAGGGTTTTTAATGCTGATTTGTCTGTCAACGCTTCAAGAGACAGTCCAGTTTGAAAAGAGAGCCTGTCTAGGTTGACGCCTTCTTTGAGCCTTAATCCCATCATGAGATTTTCTTGACCTATTTCCACTGCTGTCAGAGCAATTTTTTCAGCTACGCCATTTCCACTAGCCTCTACTCGTGAAATCCATGCTTCTGGGGTTTTTACTTGCCGAAATGCTGTTCTATGGCCGTTGACACCTAATCTCCCGTGTGCCCCAGGCCCCACGCCAACCCACGAACCACCGCGCCAATAAATTAAATTATGTCGAGCTTCTTGGCCGGGGTAAGCATGGTTTGAAATCTCGTAATTTAAGAGTCCTGCCGAAGATAAAATTGATTGGGTTGCCTCGAACAATTGTCCGGCAAAGTCATCTTCTGGTATTTGAAAAAGTCCACGTGCATGAGCGCCATGGAAGGCGGTTCCTGGTTCGATCGTTAGCTGATACGCAGAAAGATGGCTGCTTCCAAATGATAGAGCTTGGTAGAGTTCATTTTCCCAGGCTAGCTGAGATTGTTCTGGCAAAGCATAAATAAGATCAAGAGACCAACGATTGAAGGTTTCACTTGCTATCTTTATGGCTTTCAAGGCATCCGCTGCTGAATGCTGACGGCCCAAGAATTTTAATGCATCATCATTGAGAGATTGTACGCCAAGGGAAACTCGATTGACGCCTGACGCCGCATACCCCGCGAACCGTTCTGCTTCAACGGAACTGGGATTGGCTTCCATTGTGATTTCAATGTCGTTACTGAAACCCCATTCCCGTCGAGCTGCATCAATCACCGAAGCAATAACCACAGGTTCCATTAGCGATGGGGTGCCGCCACCAAAGAAAATAGTTTCAAGCGGACGGCCATCAGTGTTAGCCGCAAAGTAAGCGATTTCCTCTGTTAAGGCTTTTGCCCACCGGGACTGATCAATTTCTGCTCGGACGTGACTGTTGAAGTCACAGTAAGGGCATTTAGATTGGCAGAACGGCCAGTGAACGTACAGGCCAAAGCTACCTTCATGCATTAGAACTACTCAGCGCCGAAGACAGGAATCAACAAAAAGTCTGAATGCATGGGCTCGGTGGCTCATGCTGTGCTTAATGTGTGGTTCCATTTCACCAAAAGTAATTGCGTGCCCATTTGGCTGAAACATTGGGTCATACCCAAAGCCTTTGTTTCCACGGGGCGGCCAAGCTATGTCGCCCCATACCTCACCACGAAAGGTGAGAGATTTTCCGGTTGGCCATGCAATAGACAGGCAACATACAAACCAAGCAGTTCGATCTTCTTGTGTGCCCAATTGATCGTTTATGCGGGACATCGCTACACTAAAATTCTTATCTGTTCCTGCCCATCTTGCGGAATAGATGCCAGGAGCTCCTTCCAATCCGGCAACACAAAAACCAGAGTCATCAGCCAGCGCTGGTAAGTTTGTAAATTGAGCAGACGCATGGGCCTTAAGCCTAGCATTGGCCTCAAATGTATCACCAGTTTCTTCTGGCTCAGGTGCCCCAAGGTCACCTGCTGAAAGAATTTCTAAACCAAAAGGTTCTAGTAATTCTTGTATCTCGCGGACCTTCCCTGAATTATGAGATGCAACGACTAATTTATCGCCAGGCGAGAAACTCGTTTCTGTTGTCAAATTCATTCGCTCATCGCTATTGCTTCGGCTTGAGCCTTGCATAAATCGGCAATGCCGTCTGTGGCAAGGTCTAGGAGTTCGTTAAATTGTAGGCGTGAAAAAGGAGCGCCTTCTGCTGTTCCTTGGACCTCAATTAACATCCCTTCTTTCGTCATCACGAAGTTTGCATCGGCTTCTGCAGAGGAGTCTTCTTCATAATCTAGATCAATAATGGTTTCACCTTGATAAATACCGCAAGAGATTGCCGCTACTTGGCCAACAATTGGGCTTCGCGTAATCGCACCTATCTTTTCAAGGCCTCGACAGGCTAATGCAAGAGCTACATAGCCTCCCGTAATTGCAGCAGTTCGGGTTCCCCCATCCGCCTGAATGACGTCGCAATCGACCTTAATTTGTACTTCTCCTAGTGTCTTTAAATCTATTATTGCCCGAAGCGAGCGACCAATCAGGCGCTGGATTTCTTGAGTCCGGCCAGACTGTTTTCCTCGGGCAGCTTCTCGGTCTCCGCGTGTGTGTGTGGCGCGAGGTAACATTCCGTATTCCGCAGTCACCCAGCCGCGCCCAGAATTTCTCATCCAACCTGGAACGCGATTTTCAACCGACGCAGTGCAAAGCACGTGGGTATCACCAAACTTCGCCATGCAAGCGCCCTCGGCATGCTTGCTCCATCCTTTTGTTTCAAGTGATATTGATCGGAGTTGATTTCGGTTCCGCCCAGAAGGTCGCATTGACTAGATTCTTCCTTGAAATAATGTTGAGGGTTCTAACTATCTGATAAGAATGGGTACCCTTTTGTGGGGTTTTTTACCAGGAAATTTCATCCGAACGCGCTTTGTGCGCTGAATTGATGGTGGTTAAAGGCTTATGACCGAAAAAAATATGAAAAAACAATCTGATCCCGTTGGATCAGTTGCAGACGATGAAAAAGTATTTACGGATGAGCAAGTGTCGGTAGAAGAGATTGGTGGTCCTAAGGGCCCCGATCCAACGCGTTTTGGTGACTGGTCAGTGAAAGGTCGATGCATAGACTTCTGATCTTCTCTCCTGCGTCTTATCCTTGATTTGCGGATTGTGCCTATTTAATTAATTTGGCGCCCTATTATCTAAGTGCGTTTCCGAGTTCTGGACCGTGTAAATTTTCAATAATTGTTATATTGCTAGTTTGTAGGCTTTGAGCGGTTGATCACTGGTCAAGTCTTTCGAGTGAGATACACTGCCCTTTGGCTATGGATTTAAAGGGGCTACGTGTGATGCAATTCTCTGATTTTGAAGCTCTATCATTTGATTGTTATGGAACTTTGATAGATTGGGAGACAGGAATATGGAACGCCCTACAGCCTATCGTCGTTCGTTCTCAGCTGTCAGTAAAACGGGAAGAAGCTTTAGTCGCTTTTGCTGAATTAGAGTCAGCTGCTCAGGCTTCCAGACCAACACAATTCTACCCTCACTTGTTAACCAGCATTCTTCCCCACATAGCGGAACGATTTGATGTTGTGGCGTCGGAAGAGGACGCGGCTGCGTTTGGGGCGTCAGTGGGGTTATGGCCAGCATTTCCAGATGCTGCGTCGGCTCTAAGACGTCTTGGCGAACGTTATAAATTGATAATTCTTTCGAATGTTGATGTTGCCAGTTTTTGCCAAAGTGCAAAACGCTTAGAGGCACCTTTTGATTACGTATTTACTGCGCAAGAAATCAGATCTTATAAACCAAATCCCGCAAATTTTGATTTTATGGAAAGTCGATTGGAAGAGGTGGGGATCACAAAAACCAAGACATTACACGTTGCCCAGTCCTTGTTTCATGACCATCAAGAGGCGACCAGACAAGGTTACGCAACTTGTTGGATTGACAGACGACAAGGTTCTGGTTGGGGGGCCACTAAAGAAATTGACAATATGCCTAAAACCGATTGGGCTTTTCCATCAATGTCTTCTTTTGCTGATGCAGTAGAAAACGAATAAAGGATCTTTGAACTTGGTTAGTGTATTACTGAACTCTGCCCGAAATTCTTTGCCTCTTGATGTTGTAGAAACGTCGCAATTTTCAATCTGGTGCGATGCTCTGCCCAAGAATTCGCTAACTTGGGTCGAAGCATCTGGTTTTACGGCCAGAGCAGGTGAGACGGTTTTGTTGCCTGACTCGAGTGGTTTGCCTGCCTCTGCAGCACTTGGTGTTTCCAGTTTAGATGATGTGTGGGCTTTTGGAGATGCAGGATTAAAATTACCACCAATACGACCCTATAAAATTCGAACTAAGCTATCAAAGCTACAAGCAACCAATGCTGCTATTTCCTGGGCTCTGGGAGCATATAAATTTGACCGTTACAAAACGAAAGGTGGTCACAAAGTTGCCCAGGTGATCTGGCCAAAGGGCGCAGATAAAACCCTCGCTGAGTCGGTTATTGATGGTGTTTCCCACGCTAGAGATCTTATCTCCACTCCCGCTAATGAGATGGGACCAAAGGAATTGGCTGCCGCTGCTCGAAAGATTGGCCGCCAGCACCGGGCAAAGATCTCAGTAATTGTGGGCGATGATCTTTTAAAAAAGAATTTTCCGACAATCCATGCCGTTGGACGTGCAAGCTCTCGCGCACCGAGATTAATAGATATGACTTGGGGCAATCCAAGAGCGCCCAAAGTCACCCTTATCGGTAAGGGTGTATGTTTTGATACTGGAGGCCTTGATCTTAAGCCGTCGGGCGCAATGCTTAACATGAAAAAGGATATGGGGGGAGCTGGTAACGTATTGGGGCTTGCCCACTCAATTATGGCGACGAAGCTTAATATTCGTCTTCGAGTACTTATTCCGGCAGTAGAGAATAGTGTATCAGGCGACGCGTTTCGGCCGCTTGACGTTATCAAGACCCGAAAGGGTATCACGGTTGAAATTGGTAATACCGATGCCGAAGGACGCCTTGTGCTTTGCGACGCGATAGCCCTCGCCGTGGAAGAAAGCCCAGATCTCGTTATCGATTGCGCAACGCTGACTGGAGCGGCGCGCGTTGCACTCGGGCCAAGTTTGCCTGCCCTTTTCTGCAACAATGATGTTCTTGCCGCTGATATTCTTAGGGGTGGTTTAGAGACAGATGACCAATTTTGGCGTTTACCTCTCCATCAGCCGTACAAAAGCATGTTGAAGGGCGAAGTGGCTGACTTAAATAATGTTTCGTCAGGTGGGTTTGCCGGAGCCATCACTGCAGCATTGTACCTGCAGGCTTTTATTGAGGACACGGTCCCATGGGCACATATCGATATGATGGCTTGGAATCCAACAGGTAGACCTGGTCGTCCCAAAGGAGGTGAAGCTCAAGGTTTGCGAGCGTTATTGTCCATGCTTCAAAAGCGTTATTGCTGACCTTTTCGATGAACTAGTACTGCAATAACTAACCACGCAATAGCTAAACCAAACCAAGTGAATGAATATTGCAGATGATTATCTGGAATATTCGGTTTTGCTTGTCGGCCAGTTAAACCCTCAGGAGGGTTGGTCAAACGAAGAATTAAAGAGGATACCTGGGTATCGTTGAGACCGGCTGTTCGGGTTAATGCAATTGGATCAATCCAATACCAGTCTTCAGGGGGTTGGTTATCAGGGGTGAAAGTGGAAGGCTTTCTAGCTGGAATTAAAACACCCTCAATTATAGTAGTGGTTTGAGGAAGAGAGATTCCTTTGATCTCATTATCTGACCATCCCAATTCAACAGCAATGATTCCTCCATCCTTCAAGCGAAAAGGTGCCGCATATACCCTGCCAACCTTCCCAGCTGATGTAGTTGGAAAAACACGTATTAGATGACCAATTACCCATGAGCCATCAGCTAGGACTGGGCGCCAGGAAAAAGTGCTGTCGGGAATTTTTTCAATTGTAACAGGAGGTGATGCCAGACCGGCATTAATTTCTGCCAGCATGTTTTGTTTCCATGCACGCCTCTCCCACTGCCAAACCCCGAGTCCTGTAAGAATTAGGAACCCCACTATCGATACCACGATAAATAATTGCCTCTTCATCGGCTTAGAGGGCAGTTGACCGACGTCGATATTGTATGTCGACAAATTTGGCTTTTAGCGGCCTTAGTAAGGCTAACGTTAGGCCGATGACCACTATGGGCCAGATTAAAAAATGAAGCCAATAAGGTGGCTCAAAAAGTGCCTCTAAACTAAGAGCGCCAATGACTGAAAGAGCGCCAACAATGAAGATTACAAAGATAGCGGGACCATCTCCTGCATCATGAGCGCGCAAGTCCAGTCCGCATGAAGGGCATTCTGGGTTTACGTCTAGCAACCCAGAGAACAATGCACCTTGTCGGCAGCGTGGGCACCGGGCACTCACTCTTGCTCAGCCACCCCAAACGTAAACGCAAGCAAACAAAAACAGCCATACAACGTCAACGAAATGCCAATACCATGCGGCAGCTTCAAAGCCAAAATGATGGTCAGATTTGAAGTGTCCATTCATACCGCGGAATAGACAGACCGCTAGAAAGATGGTGCCGATAATAACATGGAAACCATGAAAACCGGTCGCCAGGAAAAAGGTTGAAGGATAAATTCCATCACGGAAGCCAAACGCTGCATGGCTATACTCATAAGCCTGCAATATTGAGAAGAAGAGCCCCAGAAGAACTGTTATTGTTAAGCCTAAGATAAAATCTTTGCGATTGTTGTGCAGAAGAGCGTGATGCGCCCATGTGACGGTGCAGCCTGAAAGCAACAATATTAGCGTATTGAGCAGTGGAAGATCTAAGGCATCAAATGTTTGTATGCCCTCTGGAGGCCACGTAAAGCCAGTTGCTGCTTTTGGAAAAAGGCTCGCATCAAAGAAGGCCCAGAAAAACGCCGCAAAAAACATCACTTCCGATGCAATGAAGAGGACCATGCCATATCGAAGCCCTATCTGGACTGTTTTGGTATGATGCCCTTGATGTTCGCCTTCTCGAACGACATCGCGCCACCAGCCAAACATCACGCCTA
>VMCJ01000151.1 GCA_008081395.1 Rhodospirillales bacterium
CCGTAAACTCCCAAAGACGATATGGCGAAGAGGTAAAGGATACCAACATTGATATCAGCCAGAGCCCAGCCTTCATCAACTGGAATCACCGCCCAAGCAACAAACGCCAAAATAAATGTAAGCATTGGCGCAGCAATAAACAAAATTGGGTTTGCCCCTGCGGGGATAATTGTCTCTTTTGATAACAGCTTTAATCCATCAGCTATGGGCTGCAACATCCCAAAGGGGCCAACGACATTCGGGCCCTTGCGCAGCTGCATCGCTGCAATAACCTTGCGCTCAGCAAGAGTTAAATATGCGACCGCACCCATCAAGGGCAGCACTATCGCAAGTATATGCAATAAAATTATCAACGTTGGCCAAGCATATGCGTCCCAGAAACTAGGCATGCGCTTTTTCCTGATTTGAACTATTCATAAATTCCTGCACACATCGGGCCATAGTCGGGCTAGCGCGAGAAATTGGGCAAGTCATGTAGAAATTTGCGACCGCAGAGTGCATGGGCTCATCTCCCACCGGACCCTTCTCACCAAAATCACCCCACGCACCTGGCATCTGTTCGTCAATGGCTCCAAGCACTGGGACTTTTTCAATCATCTGAGCACGAAGACTGGTCAAATCATCAAACGGCAGCTTGGAACCTAAAACTTCCGATAAAGCTCTTAATATAGTCCAGTCTTCACGAGCATCACCGGGCGGAAATACAGCGCGAGAAGCTCTCTGAGCGCGGCCTTCCGTGTTAATGTAAGTACCATCTTTCTCTGTAAATGCAGCGCCAGGTAACACTACGTCAGCAGCTCCTGCGCCATCGTCACCAACTGCACCCTGATAAATAACAAATGCGTCTTTCAAGCTCTCAAAGTTGATTTCATCAGCTCCAAGAAGAAAAACAGTTTCAATACCCCCTGCTTTAACACCCGCTAATATACCAGCAACATCCTGACCTTCAGGCCCAGGCAAGAACGAAAGATCAAGCCCAGCGACACGTGATGCCGCAGTGTGCAGGACACCGAAACCTACCCATTCATCCGTAACTGTCGCCAAAGACCGAGCATAAGCAAGCACTGATGCGCCATCTGCTCTTGCTAGAGCGCCAGCGCCCACGATCACCATTGGTCTGGACGCCCCTTGAAGAAATTCAGCAGCATTTTCAAGAGAGACCAATTCCGTTGGGTAGGTTTGATCCCCTATTTCCCCAACCACACCAACTTTGAAGTCACCTTCAAGCCAGCGCTTACGGATACGAGCTCCAAAGACTGCCGCTTCGCGTCTCGGGTCCGACCCAATTAAGAGTAACCGGTCCGCCTTCTCCACACCGGAGAGACCTTCATTCAGGATATATCCTCCACGCGGAGTACCTGGTGCAATTTTCATACCGTCCTGTCGGCAATCGATATTTTGAACGCCTAAATTTTCAAAAAGCACCTTGGCCGCGAACATTGCCTCAGCATCAACTTGATCACCAGCAATAACAGCAATCTTCTCTGGGGCAGTTGCCTTTAATTTCTCAGCAACCACGTTCAAGGCCGCCGTCCAACTTGTCGCCTTCAGACGACCATCGGCTCCCCGTACATAAGGGGCGTCTAGGCGTTGACGTTTAAGGCCATCAATCGCGAATCTGGTCTTGTCAGAAATCCATTCTTCATTGACATCTTCATTAAGCCTAGGAAGTACCCGCAACACCTCTGGTCCGCGCGCATCAACGCGAATATTAGAGCCAACAGCATCCATAACATCTACAGATTCAGTCTTAGAAAGTTCCCAGGGTCTGGCTACGAATTCGTAAGGCCTTGAAGTCAATGCTCCCACAGGACATAGGTCAATAATATTTCCAGAGAGCTCAGAATTGATACCCGCTTCAAGCGTGCTGATTTCTGTCGCACCTCCTCGCCCCAGTGCACCAATGGTTGGCACACCTGCCACCTCATCCACAAAACGCACACAGCGCGTGCAGTGGATACAACGAGTCATAATTGTCTTAACTAGTGGCCCCATATACTTGTCAGGGACTGCACGTTTCATTTCCTCATAACGGCTTGCCCCACCGCCATAAGACATCGCCTGATCCTGGAGGTCACACTCACCGCCCTGGTCACATATTGGACAATCAAGCGGATGGTTAATCAGTAGCATTTCCATCACGCCCTTTCGAGCATGTTCCACCATTGGGCTACTGGTAAAAACTTCCATATTTTCACCGGCTGGCATAGCACAAGATGCCGCAGGTTTTGGTGGACCCGGTTTTATTTCCACCAAACACATCCGGCAGTTACCGGCAATGGATAAACGATCATGATAGCAGAAGCGCGGAACTTCTTTTCCCGTCGCCTCAATGGCCTGCAGCACGGTTGCTCCGGCTGGCACTTCTACTTCAACGCCGTCAACTGTTAGTTTTGGCATCTTCGCTGATCCTCCTTAAGCCGCCCGAGCAGCAGCTAAGCGTTCTTCGATACGACGCTCGAGTTCTGGGCGAAAGTGCCTGATCATTCCCTGGATTGGCCAAGAGCCACCGTCACCATGAGCACAGATGGTATGACCCTCAATTTCCTTAGTCACCTGCTGGAGCATATCTATCTCCTCAATGCGAGCATCACCGGTAACCATTCTCTGCATTACGCGATAAACCCAGCCAAAACCCTCACGGCATGGTGTGCATTGGCCACAACTCTCATGCATGTAGAAGTAGGAAAGTCGGGCAAAAGCCTTAACGATGTCTGTTGATTTATCCATCACAATAACTGCAGCGGTCCCAAGCCCACTCTGATGCTCACGAAGACCATCAAAGTCCATTATGGCTGTATCGCAAATGTGTTTAGGCAGCACGGGAGTAGATGAGCCACCGGGTATAACAGCGAGCAAGTTATCCCAACCACCGCGAACTCCGCCTGCATGTCGCTCTATCAATTCTTTGAGCGAAATACCCATCGTCTCTTCAACGTTGCATGGAGTGTTAACATGGCCAGATATACAGAAAAGCTTGGTCCCAGCGTTGTTTTCGCGCCCAAAACTTGAGAACCATGCAGCCCCTCGGCGCAAAACTGTTGGAGCAGCCGCAATCGTTTCGACATTGTTTACAGTTGTTGGGCGACCATAAAGCCCAGCCATTGCTGGAAATGGAGGCTTCAAGCGTGGCTGGCCTTTTTTGCCTTCAAGACTCTCAATTAGAGCAGTTTCCTCACCGCAAATGTAAGCGCCAGCACCCCGGTGCAAATATAGATCATAATCATAACCTGAACCGCAGGCGTTTTTACCAAGAAGGCCCGCATCGTAAGCCTCTTGAATAGCCGCATCTAATATATTTGCCTCGTTATGAAATTCACCGCGGATGTAAATATAACCAGCTGTCGCTCCAAGACCGACACCTGCAAGTAAGCATCCCTCAACTAACTTATGAGGATCATTACGAATGATGTCCCTATCTTTACAAGTCCCAGGTTCGCCTTCATCCGCATTCACAACCAGATAACGTGGCTTGCCGTCGTCCTCCTTAGGCATGAATGACCATTTTAGGCCAGTTGGGAAGCCAGCTCCCCCACGGCCTCTCATGCCTGAGGATTTCATTTCCTCTACGATCCACTCTCGACCTTTTGCAATTAATTCCTTGGTCCCGTCCCAATCGCCACGCTTTTTTGCAGCAGCAAGATCCCAAGGCTCCTCGCCGTAAAGATTGGTGAAAATTCGATCTTTAATGTCTAACATTGGGCTGGCTTCTAGCTTCTTTTCAATTAGGCTTTTGCAGGTTCTGAACCGCGACGATCACTCAATGGACCAGGCTTCGGAGGATCTCCTGCCTTGAAAGAGTCAAGCAAACGCTTTGTCTTTTCAAAATCCAAATCTTCGTAATAGTCATCATTAATTTGTACAACAGGTGCATTCACGCAGGCACCTGCGCATTCAACTTCATGCAAGGAAAATGCACCGTCGCTGGTTGTTTCTCCCATCCCGATGCCAAGGGTTTCCTTACAGGCTTTCACAACATCATCAGAACCGCGAAGCCAGCAGGGAGTAGTAGTGCAAACATGAACCTTAGTTCGACCCTTTGGGGCAAGAAAATACATCGTATAAAAAGTTGCAACTTCCCAAACTCGGATAGACGGCATTTGAAGCATGTCAGCAATGTACTCGATAGCCGCTCTTGGAACCCAACCACCATTTTGGCGCTGCGCAAGGTCCAGCAGAGGCATAACAGCGCTCTGCTGCTTGCGTTCAGGATACTTTGCTATCGTCGTTTGAGCCTTAACGAGATTTTCATCAGAGAAGACGAAAGAGTCAGGCTGAAGATGGTCAGGGGCAATTTCGATACCACTCATCGGTCGACCTCTCCAAAAACTATGTCCATAGATCCGAGTATGGCCACGCTATCAGCAAGCATATGCCCTTTCGAGCAAAATTCCATTGCTTGTAGATGAGCAAAACCAGGGGCGCGAATCTTACAGCGATAAGGCTTGTTTGTTCCGTCAGAAACGAGATAAACACCAAACTCACCTTTTGGGGCCTCGACCGCGGTGTAGGTCTCTCCAGCAGGCACATGGAAGCCTTCTGTGTAAAGCTTAAAGTGGTGAATAAGAGCTTCCATGGACTGCTTCATATCACCTCTTCGTGGAGGAGCAATCTTTGCGTCTTCTGCGAGCACCGGTCCTTGAGGCATATCAGAAATGCACTGACGGATAATCTTCAGACTTTGAGCCATTTCTTCAACACGACAGACGTATCGATCATAACAATCACCGTTTTTTCCAATTGGAACATCAAAATCAAATTGGTCATAAACATCATAGGGCTGCGAACGCCTCAAGTCCCAAGCTACGCCAGACCCCCTAAGCATTGGACCGGTAAAGCCCCAATCGATGGCGTCCTTAGCTGAAACGACCCCAACATCCACCGTCCGCTGCTTAAAAATACGGTTTCCGTCTAGGAGGTGACGCATATCGTCCACAAATCTTGGGAATTCATCACACCAGGCTGAGATTTCATCCAACATCCCGTCAGGTAAATCCTGATGAACACCCCCAGGACGGAAGTAAGCTGCATGCAGCCGTGCCCCGGAAACACCCTCGTAAAATTCCATCAACTTCTCGCGCTGTTCAAATCCCCAAAGCATTGGAGTCATAGCGCCAACATCCATCGCGAAAGCAGTTATGTTCAAGAGGTGGTTCAGAACCCTACTAATCTCAGCAAAAAGCACTCTTACATACTGGCCCCGCAATGGGGGAGCTATCCCGAGAAGTTTCTCAACGGCCAAACAATAGGCGTGCTCCTGAGACATAGGAGATACGTAATCAAGCCTATCGAAATAAGGCATTGCCTGAAGATAAGTCTTATACTCTATTAGCTTTTCTGTACCGCGATGAAGTAGGCCAATGTGACTATCAATGCGGTCAACTATTTCTCCATCGAGCTCCATAACCATACGCAACACACCGTGTGCTGCTGGGTGCTGTGGTCCAAAATTAATAGTATAATTTTTTATGTGAGCTTCAGCCATATTCTTAGTCCGCCTTCTCGGCCGCCGTCTCGTCGACTTTTTCGTCCCCCGGGAGTTGACGCTCAGCGCCTTCCCATGGGCTCAAAAAGTCAAAAGATCTAAATTCTTGGGGCAAGCGCACGGGTTCATAAACAACTCGCTTGTCCTCATCGTCATATCGAACTTCAACATGCCCCGTCATGGGAAAATCTTTTCGAAGAGGATGTCCCTCGAACCCGTAATCAGTCAAAATCCTGCGCAGGTCGGGATGGTCAGCAAAAAACACGCCATAAAGGTCCCAGACTTCTCGCTCAAACCAGTTGGCAGATGAAAACACCTCCGCCACTGATGGTACGGGTGTGTCTTCGTCTGTCGTTATTTTTACGCGAACACGATGATTTTGGCGCAGACTTAGAAGATTATAGACAACCTCAAACCGCTCTTCTCGGCTTGGATAATCCACCCCACAAACGTCCACCAACATTTTGCAATCCACGGTGCTATCATCCCGCAGAAAGGTTAACGCTCTAACGATCGCGTCCTTTCGAACCGTCAAAATTAATTCATTCAGACGGACTTCACGGCTTACAAGGATATCACCAAGATGCTCGGCAATGTGCTCTGAGAGGTTCTGCATAAGATTATCCGCCTAAAACCCGTTAGCGCAACAAAGTGCCAGTGCGTTTGATCTTTTTTTGAAGCTGCAACACCCCATAAAGCAACGCCTCAGCGGTCGGTGGGCAACCAGGAACATATACATCGACTGGCACAATGCGATCGCAGCCTCGAACGACTGAATAACTGTAGTGGTAGTAGCCGCCTCCATTTGCACACGAACCCATGGAAATGACCCAGCGAGGCTCTGCCATTTGATCATATACTTTCCGCAAAGCCGGGGCCATTTTGTTGGTTAAAGTGCCCGCTACAATCATCACATCAGATTGACGAGGGCTTGGCCTGAAGACCACCCCGAAACGATCAAGATCATAGCGCGAGCAAGCAGAATGCATCATTTCGACTGCACAGCAGGCAAGTCCGAATGTCATTGGCCACAGCGATCCAGAACGGGCCCAATTAACCAAGCTATCAAGTTGCGCAACCACAAAGCCTTTGTCTTCAAGCTCTCCGGTTACACCTTTTAAAATGGCATCTTGCTCTGCCCCTGGGCCGACTGGGCCAACATTATCAATTACTCCCATTCCAACGCGCCCTTTTTCCATTCGTAGATAAACCCAACCGTTAAAATACCCAAGAAGGCCATCATCGACCAAAATCCAAAAGCACCGATGTCTCCGAGTGCAACGGCCCAGGGGAACAAGAATGCAACCTCAAGATCGAAGATGATGAAAAGAATTGCCACTAAGTAAAAACGCACATCGAATTTGCCTCGACTGTCCGTAAAAGCCTCAAACCCACACTCGTACGCAGACACCTTTTCTGGATCAGGTTTCTGTCTGGCAATGATAAATGAAGCCGACACAGCAGCTACGGCTACGCCAGCGGCTACGCCGAAAAAAATCAGTATAGGCAAATATTCTCGAAGCAGATCGTCTAGACCGGCCATGACGTCTCTCCCGTTCTTAAACCACGGACAATTACAAGGACCTCGCGGCCGCACTTTAGTCATCGTACGCAATGTTCGCAATCGCACATTGTGTACTGCGACCTTTGAAGCCTTTCCACTTGTTTTTTTAGTGCGTCCGTTGACTCCTTCAAGCTTGTTCATATGGTCAATTGTCAAAAGCCAAAGATCCTATTCGGGAGAGAGCTTTCAAACATTGCTAGCTGCTAGTTTGTTAGCCGCCGAAGGAGCAACCGCCCCGGAAACTCTCAGGCAACGAGGACCGATAGGATAGGCAACTCTGGAAAGTGAGCGAAACGGTTCAAGCCGAATCGTTCCACCGAAGATGCAAACCCAGTAATAGCGATCACGCTATGTTGGGGGAATCTTTCAGGTTCCGATGACAGAGGGGGTCAGTGCATCAGACGAAGGTCCGATGAACTGCAACTCTGCGTCGGAGATATACGTTGACAGATAACGCGCCTCTCAAAACTCCTCTACATGGATTGCACATTGAACTTGGCGCAAAGATGGTGAATTTCGCGGGCTATGACATGCCCGTTCAGTACCCATTAGGTGTGCTTGAAGAACATAAGCATTGCAGAAATTCTGCCGGTCTCTTTGACGTTTCCCACATGGGGCAAGTGAGATTAGTGGGGAAAAACATCGCAACGGCCTTAGAGAAGATTGTGCCTGCCGACGTCAAAGAGCTCTCTAAAGGCCAAATGCGCTACACCATGTTCACAAATCAATCCGGCGGTGTTCTTGACGACCTCATGATCCTTAATCGGGGCGAGGACTTTTTTCTCGTTGTAAACGCCGCTTGCAAACATGAAGACCTGGACCACATGAGAGCTAATTTAGCGGGAGTGGAGGTTCACTACTTAGATAATCGGGCTCTTTTGGCCCTACAGGGACCAAAAGCTGCTTCTGTGCTGGAGCGCTTTGCTCCCATGACGTCAGCAATGCCTTTCATGTCTGGGTCTGAAATTGATATTGAAGGGTTCCCCTGTTTTGTAACGCGGTCTGGATACACCGGTGAAGATGGTTTTGAAATCAGTATGGAAAACCATGCCGCCGAAGCGATCGCTCGCGCCCTTCTCGATCAAGAAGAAGTAGCACCCATCGGACTTGGCGCAAGAGACTCGCTCAGGCTGGAAGCGGGACTATGCCTTTATGGACAAGATCTTAATCACAAAACATCACCGGTTGAGGCAGGACTATCATGGACCATAGGCAAGAGACGGCGAGAAGAAGGTGGCTTCCTTGGCTTTGACCGGGTCAAGAAAGAACTAACAGAAAAGCCCTCACGTCGTCGGGTTGGTATTAGACCTGAGGGTCGAGTCATAGCCCGAGAAGGCGTTGAGATCAGGGTAGCTGGCCAGAACGTAGGATCAGTTACGAGCGGAGGATTTGGACCAAGTCTAGATCACCCAATTGCCATGGGATACATCGATTACAACGTCAGCACCCCAGGGACCAAAATCGAACTAATGGTCCGCGGTCAATCTCGCCCTGGTGAAATTGTAAAATTGCCATTCCATCCACACCGCTATTTTAAAGGCTGAGGAAACCAAAAAATGTCAGACATTTATTTCTCCGAAGAGCACGAATGGGTTCGCGTAGATGGCGATACTGCGACATGCGGTATTAGCGAATACGCACAAGTTCAACTTGGTGACGTAGTTTTCGTAGATTTACCAACTACTGGAACTGACGTGAATAAAGATGACGACTGCGCAGTGGTCGAATCAGTGAAAGCGGCAAGCGATGTCTATGCCCCTGTTTCAGGGGAAGTAGTTGAGGTCAACGAAGCTCTCGAAACTGACCCCGGCCTGGTAAATTCTGATGCCCAAGGTGATGGCTGGTTCTTCAAGATAAAAATTTCTGATGTTTCGGAACTAGAAGGCCTTATGGACGAGAGTGCCTACGCCGAATTTTGCAAAGGCTGAGGCCTTAAGGAGCATATCCCATGCGTTATTTGCCGCTGACAGACACCAACCGACGCGAGATGCTCTCTAAAATAGGAGCATCAAGCATCAATGATCTTTTTTCGGATGTCCCAGCAGAGGCTTTGCTGAATGAACCAGTAGATCTTCCTCTCGGACAGTCAGAAATGGAAGTTGAGAGAGAAATGGTATCGCTTGCAGGCCGAAACATATCGGCCGGCGCCGTACCCAGCTTCCTAGGGACAGGTGCATATCGCCATCACGTGCCTGCTACTGTTGATTATGTAATTCAAAGAGGGGAATTTCTCACGGCCTATACGCCCTATCAGCCTGAAATCGCCCAAGGCACTCTGCAAGCATTATTTGAGTTTCAAACACAAGTCGCTCTGATTACCGACATGGATGTAGCAAACGCATCCTTATACGATGGCGCGACTGCTGCTGCAGAAGCCGCCTTGATGGCAAACCGGGTCACGCGCCGAGAAAAAATCATCGCGTCAGGGAATTTGCACCCGCACTACTCCGGAACAATAGCTACCCTTTCTAAGCAAACAGGATTTCAATTTAATGAAATGTCACCCACAGCCGAAGGCAGTGATATTCAAAAGTTGAAGGATGAGATTGACGGTGAGACTAGCGCCGTAATCGTCCAGTACCCAGACGTCTTCGGCCACATTGTTGATTTCAGCAGTCTGGCCGAAGCAACCCATGCAGCTGGCGCACTTCTCATTGTGGTCACTACAGAAATTGTTTCCCTTGGTGCTATCAAGCCGCCAGGGGCAATGGGAGCGGATATTGCTGTTGCTGAGGGCCAATCTATTGGAAATGCCTTAAACTTCGGTGGGCCCCATATCGGTCTCTTCGCTTGCAAAGAAAAACTCATCCGACAAATGCCGGGACGACTATGTGGTGAGACAGTTGATGCTGAGGGCAGACGTGGATTTGTTCTTACTCTTTCTACTCGTGAACAACATATTCGCCGAGCGAAAGCAACTAGCAACATATGCACAAATTCTGGCCTTTGCGCTCTTGCCTTCACTGTTCATATGACACTCCTCGGAGAGACTGGTTTCAAAGAACTAGCGGCTTTGAACCATGCACGAGCTTGTCAATTGGCAGATCGACTTTCAGGAATTCCAGGGGTGAACCTTATAACACCTGCATTTTTCAATGAATTCGCTTTGAAGTTGCCAAAAAACGCCTCAGAGGTTGTTCAAACAATGGCCGATGCAGGGGTATTAGGCGGAGTGCCGGCTTCCCGACTTTGGTCCTCATCAGATCTGGACGATGTTCTCATTGTTGCCGCTACAGAAACTAATACGAATTCTGATATCGATGCTCTTGTTTCCGCGCTGGAAGGAGCGCTTGTTTAATGCTTAAAGACGGTCGCCCAACTCGCCCATTACCTGCTAACGACGCTGCAATTGCGCTCGAAACATTCACTGGGGCACGGGCTCTAGAGCAGGATGAACCTCTTATTTTTGAGATGAACTCACCTGGCGCGGTGGGTGTTGATCTCCCCTCTAAGCCTGACGCTGTGAGCCGCCTTGCAAACCTAGCACGTGGCGAAGATATTGGCTTGCCATCACTTGCCGAGCCTACAGTAGTTCGACATTACACTCGCATAAGCCGTCTAAACTATGGCATCGACACGGGGCTATTTCCTCTGGGTTCATGCACAATGAAGCATAACCCTCGCTTAAATGAGCGGATGGCGAGGCTTCCGGGCTTTGCTGATCTTCACCCAATGCAGCCAGTATCAACAATTCAAGGCGCTTTAGAATTAATGCAGCGACTCAAAAATTGGCTTTCCGTTCTTACCGGAATGCCAGGAGTAGCACTACCGCCAGGAGCAGGTGCTCATGGTGAACTTTGCGGCATGATGGCGATCAAAGCCGCACTTGACGCGCGTGGTGAAGGTGAGACCCGAAAGCGGGTGCTGGCCCCCGCCTCAGCACATGGAACTAATCCAGCAACAGCTGCCATGCTTGGTTTTAAAGTTGAGGAGATACCGGAAAACGATAAAGGGCGCGTTGACCTTGATGCTTTCAAGTCAATGCTTGGTGAAGATGTTGCTGCAATAATGTTAACGAACCCCAATACCTGTGGCGTATTCGAGAACGATATTAAAGCTATTGCTGATGCCATTCACAGCATTGGTGGTTTCTTTTACTGCGACGGCGCCAACTTCAACGCAATTGTTGGTCGGGTAAGACCAGGCGACCTTGGCGTGGATGCAATGCACATTAACCTCCACAAAACTTTTTCAACTCCTCATGGAGGTGGTGGACCGGGCGCCGGTCCTGTCGTTTTCTCTGATGCTCTTGCTCCATTCGCACCAATACCTTGGATTACTGGCGATGATGAAGCCGGGTTCAACCTAATTGAGGCACGCAATAAAGGTGCAGAAAATTCATTCGGAAGAATGAAAGGTTTCCATGGACAGATGGGCATGTTTACTCGAGCTCTCACTTACATGCTTAGCCATGGCGCTGACGGATTGATGCAAGCCTCCGGTGATGCTGTGTTGGCTGCTAATTATGTGAAGGCTCGACTTCAAGACGTTATGTCTGCTCCATTTGGCGATGGACCATGCATGCATGAGGCCCTTTTTGATGAGAGTTTTTTGAAGGATACCGGAATCACAACTCTTGATTTTTCCAAGGCTATGATCGACGAAGGCTATCATCCAATGACTATGTATTTTCCCTTAGTAGTCAAAGGAGCAATGTTGATAGAGCCCACAGAGAGTGAATCTAAGGAAAGTTTAGATCGTTTCATAGATTGTCTTCGTTTCCTCGCTGAAGAAGCAAAAGAGAAAAACTTGGATCGGTTCCAACAAGCTCCCCGTTTTGCTCCCCGCAGAAGACTCGATGAAACTCAGGCTGCACGGAAACCAATTCTCCGCTGGCGACCAAAGGTGCAAGAACTTCAGGCAGCAGAGTGATGTCAAACGGCCTTCTTTTAATCTGGACGGATATTACCCCAGAGGCTGAGATTGATTTCAACAACTGGTACGAGCAGCAGCACTTGGAAGAGCGCGTAGGAGTTCGAGGCTTTTTAAACGGTCGTCGATATCAAGCTTTGGATGGAAGGCCTAAATATTTAGCTTGGTACGAGACAGATAGCCCTGAAGTGCTTGGCTCTGCGGAATATGGGGAGCGGCAGGCTAACCCCACGGAATGGACCCGCAGGATTATGCCCTGTTTTCGCAATGTAACACGCGTAACGGCAAGGCAAATTTCAAAGGCAGGAACTGGCATAGGAGGCTGGTGTACTACGCATCGTTTCAAACCAAATTCTGTAGCGAATGAAGCGCTTACTTCATGGCTCGAAAATGCGCCTCATTCTCTAGTCGACGAAGGCAAGGCAGTTTCCGCCCAGACATGGCATCCTACAAGCTTCGACTCCGCAAAAGGGACAACAGAGGCCCAGCTAAGAAAAACGGAGGAAAACCCTCCTGTTTGGGGCCTTTTAGTTGAAACAGGCTCATATGAGGCCGCCCAAAAGTCGACATTTGGGATTGCGGAACTTATTGGCTCTCTTGGGGGCGGTGAAATTGAGACTGGGCACTACCGCCTCGGGCTTTTAAGACTTCCTAGATAGAACCCTTGCGTATCAAAAATTCGTAAGCCCCTTCCGAAAAAGAAGTCTCTAAGAGCTCAGCACCAATAGTATGACAAAAGGCAGGAACATCATTTTTAGAAGCTGGGTCGTCTGCCAAAAGTCTTAAAACCTGGCCATTTACCAACGGCCTGAGTGCTCGCTTAGCACGAAGTACTGGCATAGGGCATTTCAGGCCTGTAGCATCTAGTTCAGCGTCAAAAGCTATCATTCCACCACGTCGTCCTCATCTTCTGGGCCTAGTATCCAGTTTTCTAAAATTGCTTTGTCGCTCTCCGAAGGTGGGTGACCAGCATTAATTAGGGCCTGCTCAATCGATTTCAGAAACCGTTCTGCAAGATCATATTCATCACCCTCCAAAGGATTTTCATCCGAATTCGAAAGGCTTGAAATCACAAAACTAGCGTCTCGTCGAGAGACACCAGCTCCCTTCGGTAATGGCGCCGCAGCGGCAAGCAGCAGTTCATCAGCTGAGGCCTGAGATAGGACTTCAAACAGGCGTCGATAGCGAGTGCCAGAAAGCCGAGGGGCTCCAATTAGCATATAAACATCATCCACAAAGCGTGGTTCAGGGGTCCCATCCCCTCGAAACTCCTGCTCATTAGGATTATTTTTGGCTGGGTTAGGCGAAGGCGGTAGCTGAGAAATATAAGTTGATTTTGGATCTGCATCCCCACGCAAACGAACTAAGGCGGGTAATGAACCATCCATTTCGACGATAAGATCCGGTTGTTTCTCAATTATTTTATCTAAAAGAGC
Source organism: Rhodospirillales bacterium (assembly GCA_008081395.1). Taxonomy (GTDB): domain Bacteria; phylum Pseudomonadota; class Alphaproteobacteria; order Bin95; family Bin95; genus VMCJ01. The sequence continues at coordinate 13,358 of VMCJ01000151.1, forward strand.
CTTCAAACTGCCCATACCAAACCAATAGCTCCCTTGAAAACGCTGCATCTTCGTAAAAACTTTGAAAATTTCCTGAGATGGTATCTCAGTATTCCGGCGCGTCTCCTCCATTAGACGACGCGCAGCCTCGTCGATATCATTTGCGTAGCTTACAGCTTGAGGGCGATGATTACCCTCCTGTGTGGGTTGGCGACGACGGTAATCGTCCGCATCTAAACCGAGTGCCTCTACTGCAAAAGTCTCCAAATCTATTGATGTATCGCAGGCCTCTCTAAAAGCAGCCGCGGTGACAGCAGATGTTAATACTGCAGTAAGTCGGTCGTTCTCGCGCAAGCGAAGAAGAACTGGGGTAAAATCTGCATCTGATGACAGAATAATAAATTCATCGAAGCGAGTTGAATGCTGAATGCCATCTAAAATGTCCATGGCCATTACAATATCAGCACTGTTCTTCCCGCGAGCAGTCAAGGCGGGACAGTCAATGACATTAAACGCAGCACGAGTAAAAAAGGCGCGCTGCTGGTGAAATGCAGCTGGATTTAGATAACAATTTCTTACTAGCACTCGGCGAGGATGTTTCCTTTCACCTGCATCATGGCGTCCAGCCTCGAGCCAATCCAGCCACATTGCTGGGCGTTGGGCAAATGTATTGGCTGCACGAGCATCAATCTGCTTTAGGGACAAGTAAACATTATCAAAATCAATGAATAGAGCGGCACGAAGAGGTTCAGTCATTTCAATTTCCAAAAGAAGCAGTCGATCTGCCATACAGGACTTCTATATTGTACCACATGAGTCACTCGTCATCCCTGCCTATAAAATTTGATGCTTGGTTTAAAAAGCGTCATTGGAAACCACACGCTCACCAACTAGCTCTGGTTGCAGCGGCTGCATCTGGAAATTCTACTCTTTTGATTGCCCCAACAGGTGGTGGCAAAACGTTGGCAGGCTTCCTGCCGAGCCTAATTGAATTGGCAAACCAAGATGCAGTTCCCTTTTCAGGCCTTCACACTCTTTATATCTCGCCATTAAAGGCATTATCGGTAGACGTTGCTCGAAATTTAGAAATACCTGCAGCAGAAATGGGACTAGGGATTTCTATAGAGACTCGAACAGGCGATACTCCACAAACCAAACGCCAGCGCCAAAGACGAAATACTCCGCATATTCTGCTTACTACTCCTGAGTCACTTGCATTACTGCTTTCCTATGCTGACGCAGATAAAATATTTCAAACATTAAAGACCGTAATAATTGATGAACTTCACGCACTCACCGATAACAAACGGGGGGAAATGCTTGCCCTTAGCCTAGCGCGGCTGAACACCCTCTCGCCTAACCATCGCCGCGTTGGTCTGTCAGCTACTATTAAATATCCAAAGGACCTTGCTCGTTGGCTCTCAAAAACTGCCGGCGAAGAAGAAGATGTTTTGATAATTCAAGGCGCAGCTGGAGCAGTCCCCTCGGTCCACATTGCAGAGTCTAAAGCAAGAACACCTTGGTCCGGGCACATGGCTCTGCATATAATGCCAGAGGTTTACTCTCTAATTAAAAACGCACGTTCTGCGATCGTTTTTGTGAATACGCGCGCTCAAGCTGAGCTCTGCTTTCAAGCAATATGGCAGCTTAATGATGAGAATCTAGCAATCGGCCTTCACCACGGTAGCCTTAACGTAGAGCAACGCCGAAAAGTCGAAGCCGCAATGGCTATGGGCAAGCTGCGCGCGGTAATAGCTACATCCTCACTAGATTTGGGGATAGATTGGGGTGACGTCGACCTAGTCGTGCAAGTAGGAGCACCAAAGGGTGTAGCTCGTCTCTTGCAAAGAATAGGAAGATCCAACCATCAGCTTGATGAAGCTAGTCGAGCCGTGCTTTGCCCAGCGAATAGGTTTGAATTACTAGAATGCAAAGCGGCCATTCAGGCAGCAGAGGATGGTGAGCTTGATGGTAACGTCCCGATTCCGGGAGGGCTTGATGTACTAGCACAGCATCTTGTCGGCATAGCGTGCTCATCCCCCGTCGATGCAGAAGCGGTGTATCGCGAAGTCAAAAAAGCAATGCCTTACGCGGAACTCTCACGAGAGGACTTTGATTCTGTACTCCACTTTGCTGCAACCGGTGGTTATGCATTGAGTGCATATGAGCGTTACCATCGATTATCCCAAGGCACCGATGGACTTTGGCGGGTCACCGAACAACGAATTGCACGGCAGTGGCGAATGAACGTAGGTGTAATCGTCGAGGCACCATTGCTAAAGGTAAGAGTCAACGGGCGTCAGGTTGGCGAGGTTGAAGAATACTTTGCCAATGGGCTCGAACCAGGAGACACATTTGTTTTCTCAGGACGACTTCTGGAATTTATTTGTATTCGAGAAACTACACTGATGGCGAAGTTAGGAGGTAAGGGGGAACCAAAGGTTCCGGCATTTGCTGGGGGAAGACTTCCGCTAACAACAGATCTTGCCAAAAGAGTGCGCAAAATTCTCTCAGATCCATGTCAATGGAAAGACTTTCCTAAAGACGTAACAGATTGGCTAAAAATGCAACGTTGGCGGTCCCAGCTACCTGGACAAGATGGGCTGCTTGTCGAGACTTTCCCCAGAGGAGGCCGTTACTACTTAGTTGCTTACTGTTTCGAAGGAAGAAATGCCCACCAAACACTCGGGATGTTGTTGACGCGGCGAATGGCGCGATTAGGTCTTGGACCTCTCGGTTTCTGCGCAACTGACTACGTTATTGCAGTATGGAGTTTGCGTGAGCCCACCAAGCTAGACCATCTTTTTGACGAAGACATCCTGGGTGATGAACTGGAAGAATGGATGGCGGAATCAAGCCTTCTTAAGCGCACATTTCGCCAAGTGGCTGTGATTGCCGGCCTTATTGAAAAGCGTCACCCCGGGCAAGAGAAAAACGGCAGACAGATAACCGTAAACTCCGATCTCATATACGATGTGCTTCGCCGTTATGAGCCAAATCACATTCTTCTGCGCGCCACACGTCGCGACGCTGCAAGGGGGCTTACCGATATTCGGCGGCTTAGCGATATGTTGGTTAGAGCAAAGGATAGAATTATCCATCGTCGTTTGGATCGAGTATCTCCTTTGGCCGTCCCAGTTTTACTCGAGGTTGGTAAGGAGAGTGTTTATGGTGACGTAGAAGACACGCTCCTCGCGGACGCGGAAGCAAAAATGGCTGAAGCCCTAATTGCTGAAGCAATGTATCATGACAATCAAGGCATTATGGATTTATGATCGATAATTCTTTTTAGATGTTCTTTTGATAATTCATCTACACTTTCGCCAGGTTTTTAAAGGAGTTGAAGATTGACTGAAATAAAAGACACTAATCATTGGGATTTTGTTTTGTCCAAAGCAAAAGACGCCCAATGGACACCAGGACTTCGGGAAATATTCGACTACAGGGATGTTGGAGTAAAAGAAGGAACAAAAGGCGACTTCATTGCTCATGTAATTAAATGCAATGGCAAGAAAATGAGCGATGAAGTGCAGGAATGGCACATTCATGAATGTGACTTTCAACTGGTCTATGTTATTAAAGGATGGGCCGAATTTGAATTTGAAAATGAAGGTGTGCGTCGACTAGAAGCTGGAGACGTCATCCTGCAAAAGCCGATGATTAAGCATCGTGAAGTTGCTATTTCTGATGACTACGAAGTGCTTGAGATTGTTTCACCTGCAAACTTTGCGACAAAACTTGTAGAAGGACCAAACGAATAAAAAGAGCTATTACCGGTATCTGGATATGGCCTTCTCAATTGAACCCAATATCATTGGGGCATCTAAAAATTTAAATTTTGCCGGCATGGATTTGTAAAAGTGGTAACAATCACTAACTGCTCCAAGAGGCATACTTTCAATTATTTTTTTGCTTTGCGAGCTCATAGATTTCTTGCAACGGTGGCATAGAAGCTATGATATCGCGATCGATAAGCGACCATTCAATTTGAGAAGGTGCATCCTTCAGATCTACCCCTGTGAGCCAAACTGAACTTGGCGTTGCAATGGAGTGCAGGCGCTGATCTGTGGTCTCAACAGGGAACCCTTCAACAATTTGTGCCTCATGGACAATTGTAGCGACAGGAACAGGGGAATGACCAAGTTCCCTAAGTAAGGCAAATTCTAAATCACTGTACCCAGCACCCTTTCCAGCTCTGCGCCCGTCTTTTGTTACCGCGACAGAACCTGCCACGATGCCGTCAAAATGTGGGAGATCAGATAGCCCAACAGCTTTGGAATATTCAGCGAAGTTCTCTCGAGCACTAGCATGCACAATTTGCTCCGCCACAATTTTTTCTGGATCAAGCAACATGAAGGCTCCTGCAAGCCTTGGTGTTGGCACGTATACCTTGATTCCCCGTCTAAGGGCTTCAACTCTGACATAAGCTAGGGCTGAGTCTGGACCTATCTTTAACGAACTAGCAGATGACCAAGGCTCAAGTCTAAAAAGCTTTCTTGCCGCTGCTTCAGCACCCTTAAAATTGGGAATTCTATTCCAGACCGGAAAGGGCTCTAATGCGAAGAATTCAGTCTCTAAGCGCTGCCAGACATAGTTTCTGGCAGAATTCTTATCTTTAAAAATCCCGTTCAAATAATTGCTTCCAGGAGCGCATTGGCGGAGCCACCACCCAAATCGACGATAGCCTCAAGCTTAGATGCCTGACTTTTTGTATCCAGATCCTTAAAAAGAGAATTAGCTTTTTCGCGAAGCGCAGCTTCCCGGTTTGGATTTGCTATTGATCCAGCAGGATCTTTTATGAAGCTCCTCACGTTCCCTACTTCAGCCCAGCCGGCGTAGTGAGTTGGGTACAAGCCATCAAGCTCAGCATCAGGCACAAGTTCTATACGTCCAGCGAGATCTATTACAGCTGGATCAGCAAGACGTTCCTCTCGGAATTGAGCTGGTAGAGCCTCTCCGTCAAGGAGCGCGACTGCCAAACAATACCGTAAGCTCATTTGTGAATTTAAGACGGTACCTGGGATATAGTCATAACCACACTGGACATCGACAACCTTAGCAACGCCGGCCCGCACTAACATGTCTGCTTGGGGAGCGCCACCAAGCTCTGCTCGAATTTGCTTTGCCGCATCTACATAAGCATGAACACTACCGCAACACGCATAGGGTTTAAAATTAACCTCTTCAGATCGCCATCGAGACCCAAGCTCGTCCAATATTGGATCTACTGACCAATGGTCAGAAAATGCCCGCAAGAAACCACCATCTTCCACCTCCAATACTGTTGAAGGACCCGTGAAGCCACGGATAGCAAGCTCAGCGGCAAGAACGCCAGATTGCGCTGCCTTTCCAGGATGCAGTCGTTTTGACATCGCTCCATCCGCATTAAAAGCGAATAGACCGGCTCCCTGAGTGCCCGCAAGACCCAATGCCCAAAGTGTCTGCTCTTCATTTAGACCCATGAGTTTTGCGCATGCTATGGCTGACCCAAATGGGCCTACAACTCCGGTTAAATGCCAACCCCTTAGCCGGGCCATATTTGGGTCAAGAGCTAGACTAATTCGGATCATTATTTCATAGCCTAGTGCTGTTGCAGTCTCCAAATCCTCTAGGGAGGAGCCACGTGCTTCAGCAACTGCTAGCGCCGCTGGGAGAACCACCGCACCAGGGTGTAATTTTGCTGCAAAATCATCTAACTCAAATGCATGGGCGGCAACACCATTCACAAGCGCAGCATCCGCAGGTCGAACTTCAGCCTTCACATCTCCCCAAAAACGCGCAAGGCCCTCAACCGAAGCTGGCTTGTGTTCCTCCACATAACTGCGCACCATCCGCGTCCATGGCTCTGGCATTCCATACCTACCCGCAACCAAGGTATCCAGAATTGCAAGGCGTATGGACTTTCGTGTTGTTATCGGCAGATCACTATTTTTGAAATCCGCAATAAACTTGGCAATGTTGGCAGTTGGGGAATGCAATTTGTTCATTGGTTACTCCGCGGCAAAGATCATTTGATCAAGGCTAGGGGTCAACTTAGCAGGGACATAGACATAACCAGAGAACAAACGCCTCTGGGTTCTAACAACGCTTGCGCTGTCAGCAAAAAGGTTACCATCAACCACGCTCATTTTTGCTTCAACTACGGTCAAACCTGAGGGTTGACCAATTCTAACTTGTGTGCGCCCTGGCCTGCACAAACCGTGTGGAATCGATCCATTGAGTTGGGTGGCCACCGCTAGGCAAAGTGCTCCGGTAAGAGGAATGGCTCTGTGGGGCTGACCAACGGAAATCATTCTGGCAATTATATCCGCTTGGTCGCCACTCATCTTTTCGCCAGTCAAAAGATTTTGGTCTTGCGTCTCAGAGACAACACAAACTTTGGGTATGCTTGGGATTTTTGCAGCTTGGCTCAGGTCAGATGCGATACCCATAGCTACGCTTGCTGTTCGTCGCACTGCCTCCATACGCTCAAGGAAACCAGCGTCCGCTTCTAATATCTCTGGCATCTCTGTACCAACTACGCCCAGGTCTTCTGAACGAACAAAAACGCAAGGATTGGCGGCATCGACCATACTGGCTTCGATTTTGCCAACGCTCTCAACCTGCAGAATATCGCTAGGGTTTCCTGTGGGTAACAATTTACCAGTTTTAGCCCCCCCAGGAGCTAAAAAGTCCAAGGAAACAGGTGAGCCACTTCCTGCAACACCTGGTAGGATAAAATCCCCATCTACAGCTGCGTTCTCTTCATCAATTTGGAAACGAGCTGTGATAATTTTTCCTGTATTAGTATTGTGAATTTTGACTTCAGCCTGATCACCTTTACCTTTCACCAAGCCCTCATCTAAAGCGAAAGGACCCATGGCACTCGACATATTTCCGCAGTTGCCAGATACATCGACAGAGGCATCCTTTGGTGCAAGTTGGAAAAATGTATAGTCAATATCGGCTTCTGGCCTGCTGGGTGGTCCGACTACGCAAACCTTAGATAAAGATGAGATGCCACCGCCCATCCCATTCAGTTGCCGCCCATTTGGATCGTTAGCCCCTATGGCTGCAACAAATAACTCCGGCCACACTCCACGATCATCTGGCAAGTCTTTTTCATGAAATACGATTGCCTTGCTAGTGCCCCCTCTCATGAAAACTGCTGGTATCCTTCTCTGCCGCATCTAGCATACCTCTGTTGTGTAGATATGATTGATGGCAGTTTATAGTTCGTCCGTCATCTATTAAAGCGCTGGAGTTTTCAACCATGACATGGCTTGTCGCAGAAAACTGGGAATCAAAACCGATGGGAGAGCGCTTCCAAGCGCTTCTTGATCGTCCTGGAATTGTTAAAGCTCCAGGGGCCCACAACGCCATGGCTGGCTTGCTAGCAAAGGCCGCTGGTTTTGATTGTCTTTATGTCTCCGGAGCTGCAGTTACGGCAGCAATGGCATTGCCTGATTTAGGCGTCATTCAGCTGAACGAGCTTTGCGATACGGTGCGCCAAATACATAGAGCTACGCAACTTCCTCTCATAGTAGATGGAGACACCGGTTACGGAGAAGTCCTCAACGTTATGCGAACTATCCGAGAGCTCGAAGATGCAGGAGCGGCTGCAATACAAATGGAAGACCAAATCCTCCCCAAAAAATGTGGCCACCTCAACGATAAGTTACTAGCAAGCCCGGAAGAAATGGCTCGCAAGGTAGCAGCGGCTCGAAAGGCGCGCCGTCATCTACGAATCATTGCTCGAACAGATGCTGTGCAATCCGAAGGTTTAGAGGCCGGTTTAGCCCGAGCACGATTATATGCCGAAGCTGGAGCAGACTTAGTATTTGCTGATGGAATAAAAACGCCTGAGGAATTCCGTCGTTTTTCTTCAGAATGTGGCGTCCCCTTTATGGCTAACATGACTGAATTTGGTCGGACGCCCTACTATACAGCCCAACAATTCCAGGAGTTTGGATGCAAGGTGGTAATTTGGCCTGTTTCCAGCCTTCGCGTTGCAGCAAAAGCTATGGAATCTATGTATTCAGAATTGGCTGAAAAAGGAACGCTCATTGACAAGCTTGAAGAGATGCAAACTCGCGCCCAACTTTATGACACCATCGGATATCACTCGTTTGAGGAATTAGACGATAGTGTAGCAGCAACCGTAGTACCTGATGATATTCGTACTGCCGGGCCTCGCAACACCTGATGCCAAGATACAACATTCGTAGCCTGTCATCTGCCGAAACGCCGCCTTGGCGTGAGCAGCTTGCTGGCAGGATAGCCACTTTCAGCACAGCAGCTCTTCCACCAGAATCGGTGACCCTGGAAATGATCCAGTGTCGCCTTTTAGATAGTTTTGCTGTTGCACTCGCTGCAATAAATAGAGGGCCAGTGGCATCAGCCCGAGCGATGGCGCTAGCTCATCTGCGCAGTGGAGGAGCGCCTTTATTTGGTTTGCCAAACTCCATCACTGTCGATTGCGAATGGGCGGGATTTGCAAATAGCGTGGCTGTTCGCGAATTAGATTTCAACGATACATTTCTCGCCGCCGACTTTGCACACCCAAGTGACTGCATAGCTCCACTTCTGGCTGTCGCTCAACAAACGGAGCAAACAGGTACTAGTCTCGCTCAGGCTATTGCTGTTTCGTATGAAATCCACATCGCACTCGTTAAGGCTATAGATTTACATTCTTACAAAAAAGACCACGTAGCTCATCTAGCTCCCGCAATTGCTGCGGGCCTGGGAGCCTTATTAAAACTACCTGCCGAGATTATTTTTCAGGCAGTCAATCAAGCTGTTCACCTCTCTTTTTCAACTCGGCAGTCACGCAAAGGGCAAATCTCTTCTTGGAAGGCTTTTGCCCCTGCACAAGCTGGTAAAACGGCCATTGAAGCAGTTGATAGGGCAATGCGAGGAGAAGGTGCCCCGAGCCCAATTTATGAGGGAGAGGATTCTGTCATTCCATGGATGTTGGCGGGTAAAGAAGCAAAATACGCAATCACATTGCCAGGACCAGGCGAAGCCGCAAAAAATATTTTAGAGAGTTTTCCTAAGGCTCACTCAGCAGAATATCAGGCGCAAGCTATCATAGACCTGGCCTTTGAGGTTCGGAGCAAAGTTGATATTTGTAGGATTTCGAAGGCTGTCCTCTACACTTCTGACCACACCCATTTTGTCATAGGCACTGGTGCAAATGACCCGCAAAAAATGGACCCAAAAGCAAGCCGGGAAACCCTTGATCATTCAATTATGTATATCCTTGCAGTGGCACTTGAGGATGGCTCATGGCATCACATAGATAGCTATACCGCCGAGCGCGCCAGCAGACCTAGCACCATTGATCTTTGGCAGAAAATAGAAACCGCAGCAGATCCCGAATGGGACCGTCGCTATCACGCCGAGGACCCTGCAATGCGGGCATACGGCGGGCGGCTTGAACTAAAGATGACTGATGGTGCAACGCTTGTTTTTGAAAAAAGTATTGCAGATGCCCATCCAAACGGAACAAAACCTTGGAAACTTGAGGACTATTCGCGCAAATTCACAAGCCTTGCAGGGCACCTGCTAACTGAACCAGAAATTGACCGTTTCTTAACTTCTATACACAACCTGTCAGCACTGGACGGACGGGGTGTCACCGCCCTAAATCCAGAAGTAACCAAGCAAGCTATCATGCCCGATTCGCCAACTGGTCTTGGGCTTTTCGATTTTAACAAAGGAAACTGACTCTCATGACTAGTTCTTTAACGATCGCAATTCTTGGCGGCACAGGCGATCTCGGAACCGGACTTGCTCGCCGTTGGGCAAAGGCGGGACATAAAGTTGTAATAGGCTCGCGCACAGCTGAGAAAGCTGAAATAGCAGCCGCTGATCTTTCAAGTTTTGGCGTTGAAGGTTTGGAAAACACAGCAGCTGCTGCAAAAGCCGATATAGTTGCCATAACAGTCCCTTATTCTAATCAGCTTGCAACACTTGAAACTGTAAAAAGCCAGCTATCTGGCAAGATATTGATTGATGCAACCGTCCCCTTAATGCCGCCAAAGGTTGGTACGGTACAACTACCTGAAGGCGGCTCGGCAGCGGTAAATGCTCAGAAAGCACTTGGGGAGGATGTCACTGTTGTTTCAGCTTTTCAGAATGTGGCTGCAGAGAAACTAAAATCAGATATTGACCTTGAGTGTGATGTCTTAGTTGCCGGAGACAAAGTTGCAGCACGCCAAACGGTTATTGACCTTGTAGAAGACGCTGGGATGCGTGGATGGCACGCGGGTCCGCTTGCTAATTCGGCCGCAGCAGAGGCCCTAACTTCACTTATCATTCAAATAAATCGTCGATATGGAATTGCGGGCGCCGGGATTAGAATAACAGGAACGCCTACAAAGGATGGAAGGCATCAACCAAAATGAAGAAGCGAGTGGGTGATCCATGGATACCCGCAAGCGAGTATGGGCGAGCATTACGGGGCTTTGGCGTTAATCTGCTGGTAAAAGAAATTGTCGTCTCTGTTGAATTCGCTAAATCAGTCCTCCAAGCTGAGGTATTATACGCGGATCCCGATTTTGCAGTGCTACGGCGCCAAGATATGGAGTGGATGCTTCATGCCGACCATACCTATGAGAAGCATCCAATGATAAATTGTCTTAGCTCCGACGGCTCCCGTGGCTCAGGCATTGAACTCCGAATACATGGCCTAGACCCTGATGAAGCGGAGAGATGTGCCCGTAGCCGCGGAGATCGGATCCTTGCTAGCGCAATAGACAAAAAACACGGACTGCGCGAAGTATATATTCTCGACCCAGATGGATATCTCTGGGTACCCGACGTGCCAACGCGAGATTGAATTATCTTCAGGAGAGTTCTGCATGAATGGCGATGAATTCGTATGGAACCCTTCGAAAGATCTAATAGACAACGCCAATCTGACTGCATTCATTCGAAAGTGTGATGTAGCTGATTACAAAAGTCTTGTTTCCTGGTCGGATGAAAACCCCGAAGAATTTCATCAAAAGCTATTCGATTTTATAGATCTTCGTTTCTTCAAGTGCCCGGATCAAATTGTTGATGAAGCTATGGGGCCAGCATTTGCTCAATGGTGTAAGGGCGGAACCACTAACGTAGCGCTCAACTGTCTTGATAAATGGAAAAATACGCCAACCGACAGCAAGGTAGCGATCGATTGGGAAGGAGAAGACGGGACCACAAAGCAGTTAACGTACGCTGAGGTGCGAACACAGACAAATCACCTTGCTGGGGGTCTTCGCAAGCTTGGCCTGGGATCTGGTGACGTGATCGCAATGTATCTTCCAAATATACCGGAAGCTGCAATAACACTTTTAGCCGTCGCTAAGATTGGCGGTATTGTACTCCCTATGTTTTCCGGATTTGGTGGTGACGCTCTACTTGCCCGCCTGAATGACAGTAAAGCCAAAGCTATCATTACAGTTGACGGCTCTCCACGAAGAGGGCGTGCTGTTCCAGCTAAGGCAATTGTTGATGAGATAGCAGACCAAGCGCCCAATCTTCAGCATGTTATAGTTGCAAAGCATTGGGAAGCACCTCACGACTGGACGGAAGCACGTGACCACTGGTGGGGTGACTTGACAAGAGATATGCCTGACGAGGTGGCAACCGCGGAAGTGGATGCCGACAGTCCTTTTCTTCTCATTTACACTTCAGGGACTACGGGAAAGCCTAAAGGTGTTGTGCATAGTCATTGTGGCTTTCCCGCCAAGCTTGCCCTCGATCTATCCATTTGTATGGATTTCAAGCCGGATGACAGACTTATGTGGATGTCAGATATGGGTTGGCTTGTTGGCCCAATTCTTGTCTACGGAGGCTTCCAGCTAGGCGGAACAGTAGTTTTAATCGAGGGGGCTCCCAACTACCCAGAAGCAGATCGATACTGGAGACTAATTGCCGACCACAAAGTCTCTTGGCTTGGCATTGCTCCAACCATCGTGCGAACCTTGATGGTAAACGGACCCGAACAACTGAACCGTCATGATCTCTCCAGTCTCCGTATTTTTGCCTCTACTGGCGAAGCTTGGGATGAACCTTCATGGCTCTGGCTCTTCAATGCAGTAGGGAAAGGAAAGCTACCTATTCTCAATTATTCCGGAGGAACTGAAGTAGGAGGCATCGTTGCTACCACAGTTATTCATCCTCTCAAGCCATGCGCTTTTTCAGGCCCAGTGCCAGGAGTCGGAGCCGACGTAGTGGATGAGTTTGGTAAATCAGTCACTCCTGGCGAAGTCGGTGAACTAGTCATGCGGCGCCCCTCCATTGGACTGACGCGAGGCCTTTGGAATGACAATGAAAGATACCTACAAACCTACTGGAATATTATTCCAGGAATGTGGGTGCACGGCGATTTTGCCAGTAGGGCATCAGACGGCACATGGATGGTACATGGTCGCTCCGACGATACACTAAAGATTGCTGGAAAACGCACTGGACCCGCAGAAATCGAAGCACTTTTGATGGGGACACAAAAGCTAGTCGAAACTGCAGCTGTGGGTGCACCTCATCCAGTCAAGGGAACGACTATTATTTGCGTATGCCAGGTCCGAACGAATGTTGTCGCTAACGATGCACTGAAAGAAGAATTAGCGGAAGTTGTGGCTAGCGGGCTTGGACGCCCCTTTCGACCGAGTGAAGTTATTTTTGTTTCAGACCTTCCCAAAACACGAAATATGAAAATCATGCGGCGAGTTGTAAGAGCAGCATACCTTGGCCTCGAGACCGGTGATTTAAGCTCGTTAATTAATCCAGAATCTGTGGAGGAGTTAAGCTGCCTCCGACGCTCTTAGTTCTGAATTTAATTCATTCAGACACACCGTTATGCGCTAGCAAAAACACTCAAAAAGTATTTTCATACTGCCGAACCATCACCACCTCGAGGAGTTAAAATGGCGCGCATTCCTATTTTAGATGAAAATGATCCTGACCTTGATCCAAACGCTCGTACTGCACTTCAGGCGGCGGGTGCTGCTCGTGGCCGAATGATCAATATACATCGGGCTATGGCTAATCGGCCGGAGGCTCTTGTTGCATTCTCAAATTTTCTAACAACCGTCTATCGGCAAGACTCAACGCTTAAGCCTCACCACGGTGAGCTCGCATACCTCACAGCCACCACAGTTAATAATTGCTTTTACTGAATTCCGACACACACAGCGCTCGGTCGGGTGCTAGGACTGACGGAACAACAAATGACACACCTACTGGATGATCCACTGCCAGCAGGCATTTACAGTCCAGAAGAGGCTGCGATTGTGCGATATGCGCGTAAAGCAACTACAATGGCTCCAATCGATAACGAAACCTACGGCGATCTAAGTAGGCATTTCAGTGACCAGCAAATCATAGATCTCTGCCTAACTGTTGGGCTCAGCAATATGGTGAACCGTTTCCACGCCACCTTCCTGACAGATGTAGATGCCGATACTCTGGCGGAGGTTGATGACGGTAATGCGAATGGGGTCTGCCCTATTCCCATCCCTCCTTTACCAAAAGGATAAGTTTAATGCCCTCCGGACCGCTTAATGGCCTCAAAGTTGTAGAAATGGCTGGAATAGGACCCGCACCTATGTGCGCAATGCTGCTGGCTGATCTGGGTGCTGAAGTGATTAGAATCGATCGCTTAGAACCTAGCGGCCTAGGAGCCCCCCAAGAGCGAAAATATGATCTTTTGCTGCGCAGCAGACCGTCTATCGCAATAGACCTTAAGCAAAAAAACGCTGTAGATCTTGCGCTTCGTTTAATTGATACCGCAGATGCTGTGATCGAGGGATTTAGACCAGGAGTAATGGAACGCCTTGGTCTTGGCCCTGAAGTATGTCTAGCCCGAAACCCAAAGCTGGTTTTTGGCCGAATGACAGGATGGGGCCAGGAAGGACCAATTTCGCATGCAGCTGGACATGATCTGAATTACATAGCTCTAGCTGGAGTGTTGCACGCTATCGGCCGCAAGGGTGGACCTCCAACACCTCCACTTAACTTGGTTGGGGATTTTGGTGGAGGCACGATGTATCTCGCCTTCGGTGTTATGTGCGCATTGTTCGAAGCTGGAAAAACAGGGAAAGGTCAAGTCGTTGATGCCGCAATGGTGGACGGAGCAGCTTCCCTGATGACAAGTTATTTTGGCCATTTTGCTTCAGGGTTTATGACTAGCCGGCGTGGCGAAAATATGAATGACTCAGGGGCCTATTTTTATGATGTTTATGAGTGCTCTGACGGGAAATGGGTATCACTTGCCCCAATAGAAGCTAAATTTCACGCTGAACTTTTAGAACGGTTAGGAATTAATCCTACGAGCCTTCCAGAACAGTGGGACAGATCTTCATGGGACGAAGTTAAGGCTCGTTTAGGCGTCATATTTAAGACCAAAACACGGGCTCAATGGCAAGAAGAATTAGAGGGCACGGATGTCTGCTTTGCGCCAGTGTTAGGACCAGACGAGGCACCAAACCATCCCCATCTCGCCAGTCGCAAAACCTTCATTGAGGTAGACGGTATAGTGCAGCCCGCGCCTGCTCCCCGTTTCAGCAACCATTCATCCCCTATGCCTACCGCGGCAGAGGCACCTTCTCCTGAAAATTCAGTAGCAGCTCTAAAACACTGGCTCCCTGAAGGAGAACCTGAAGCTCTACGGAAATCCGGCTTATTCGGCTGATAGCTTGCCCTTTATTAAGTCAGCCCCCTTTTCAGCAATCGCAATGGTTGAGGCAAATGTATTTGCCGAAGGCAGCATTGGCATCACGGAAGCATCGATGATGCGCAAAGCTTGAAGTCCATGGACGCGTAGCTGGTCATCAACGACAGCACCACTATCTGTTGCTGGCCCCATTTTCGCCGTACCCACAAGATGGTATCCCGTGTTGCCCTTACGTTTAGCGAAATCAAGAAGCTCATCATCTGATTGCACATTCGCTCCAGGCAAAGTTTCAAAGTCAAAATACTTAGACATTTCTCGGCGATTGAGGATTTTTCGAGCTAGACGTAAACCGGCTATCGTTATCCTCTGATCTTCCTCTGCTGTTAAATAATTAGGTTGAATGATAGGAGGTGCTTGAGGATCAGACGAACGAGCACGCACAAAACCCGTGCTTTCCGGCCTTGGCTGAGCGGCTCCACACGTCAAACCTGGATACTCATCTAGAACGTAAACTTTGCCATCCTGATAACTACCCGGAGTAAATAATATACGGAGATCCGCATCTTCCATTTGGGGATGTGACTTGCCGTGAACGAATGCGATAGTCGGAGAGAGAGCAAGAACGCTTGGCCTTCCAACTGCCCACTTTACAACCTCCAACGGAAGGCGTGGCCATCTAGCGTATTCATTAATAGTTTTGACATTCTTTGCTCTCGCCGTCATGCGGGCGGTGTAGTGGTCTCGGAGGTTCTCTCCAACACCAGCGAGAGAATGATGAACTGAAACACCAATATCCGACAATTGACCTGGTGCACCAACTCCCGAAATTTGAAGAAGCTTTGGCGTATTGGCAGCGCCAGCAGACAAGATCACCTCACGCCCTGCCTGAGCAATCTGTTCTTGGCCAGCGCGGTTAACCCATTTTACACCAGACGCTCGCTTACCCTGAAATTCAATTGCAATGACGTTGGCATGAGTCTCTAGGCGAACATTTGGACGGTTTAGTGCTGGCTTAAGAAAGGCCTTCGCTGAACTCACTCTCTGACGATTGTGAATATAGCGCTGGAAATAACCTGATCCGAATTGAAATCCAGAATTGTAGTCCTTCGACCTCGGGACACCGCATGCAGCAGCGGCATCGAAGAACGCTTCGGTAAGAGGATTAATCCAATCATGGTCAGTGACTGGTAACTCTCCTGCTTCGCCACGTTTTTCTGCTTGGTCTGATGTAATGCGGGTCTCGGATCGATTGAAGTATGGAAGCAGGTCATCAAAACCCCAACCACGGTTGCCCATTTGGGCCCACTGATCAAAGTCGGCGCGCTGGCCGCGGTTGTATACCATTCCATTAACAGATGAAGAGCCGCCTACCACCTTACCTTGCGGCATCATTACCTTACGTCCGTCTAGACCTGGACCCTCTTCCGTTTCAAACCGCCAAATAAAACGATCGCCATAGAGCGTCTTAACGAAGCCTGCGGGGATATGGATTAGTGGATGTTTATCATTCCTTCCCGCCTCTAAAACACATACCGTCGCCTTCCCATCTTGGCTTAAGCGGTTGGCTAGGACACAACCAGCTGCTCCAGCGCCTACAATAATATAGTCATAAGTGCTTTCTGCCATGAAAGGCTCCTGCTGGCGATTTCAATCAAAGGTTCGGATCAGAGGACCACTTGTCAACATCAGCAGATAGCTCACGATGAGACCTTGAGATTATTATTTTGTCAAAAAACAGAACTAACAAGGAAACCTTACATGAGTTCTCTGGACCCACACCGCCAGGCAATCAAGGATGATTTCATTAAAAACCGTGGTTACTGGATGGACATCTGGGAGGAAATGCTTCGATTAAACCCTGACTTTTTTAAGGCATATACTGACTTTTCGTCAGCTCCTTGGAAGCACGGAACATTAGAGCCAAAAGTAAAAGAGTTTATGTACATTGCTGCAGATGCATCGACGACTCACCTCTATAATCGAGGTACTCGTGTCCATATACAGAATGCTCTTCGGCATGGCGCATCAGAAGAAGAAGTTTTTGAAGTTCTAGCAATGACCAGCGTACTTGGCATTCATAGCTGTAGCCTCGGCATTCCAGTACTAATTGAAGAGTTACAAGCCGCTGGGAAGCTAAACAAACCCAAAATTGATGAACGGCGTCAAAAGATCAAAGATGAATATATTAAGGTTCGTGGGTATTGGTCCGAAAGACAGGAGGACATGCTGGCAATGGCTCCTGAGTTCTTTGAGGCATACTTAAACTTCTCTGGCGCACCTTGGCGAACCAACGTGCTCGAGCCAAAGGTCCGCGAATTCGTCTATATAGCGATCGATGCATCTACAACTCATCTCTATGAACCAGGGCTGCGTCTACATATCAGAAATGCGATCGGTTATGGGGCAAGCCAAGAAGAATTAATGGAAATACTGCAGCTGATAGCCGCCCTAGGGATACACACCATGACTGAAAGTTTACCGATCCTTACCCAAGAAGCGGCAAAAGCCAAAAATAAGAAAGGTTAAAAATTGGCTAGAGCCCCACTCTAAGGCCAGTGCCCGGCGTGATACCTATGCGCCCCCCATCAACAGGAAGCACCGTGCCAGTTATGTATGATGCGGCATCAGAAGCAAGGAAATACGCTACCTCAGCAATCTCCTCTGGAAATGCTGGGCGCCCCAAGGGCGTAACCGCTACCAGGGGCGCATAACCTGGCTGCACCAAATCACCCTTACCAATCGCCATACCTCTGGCAATGCAGTTTACTCTGATTTTATAGGGAGCAAACTCATCCGCCATTACGTGGGTCATCGGAACAAGTCCACCTTTAGCCATAGAGTAAGCGGGTATATTAGGGTTCCCAAGAATGCCATCGATAGACCCCATATGCACAATTGCCGCCCCATGTGCAGCCTTCAACGCCGGTAAAAAGGCTTTCGTCGCGGCAAGTGGTCCAAGTAATTCAGACTGAATAACCTGAGCCAGCGCATCCATTTCAGTATCTTCTATGGACTGCCGCTCCGGATTAAAATGGCAATTGATGAGGGCATGAACTGGTCCAATTTTTTCTCGCGCAACTGAAAGCAGCGCATTGGGATCGATATGATCAACGATCACTGTTTCAATCTCGCCATTCGCTAACTTTATTTCTTCCTCGAGTTCTTGAAGAGCATCTCGGTCTGGATCAATCACCACCACTCTTGCGCCTCGAGAGGCAAATAGACGAGCGGACGCTGAACCAACATGAATGTTCTGGCTACCAGCCGGTGCTGGTGCAAAGACACCCTTCGCATGGGAGGTAGCTTCAACAACTACGACAGTCTTCCCGAGAAAACTTCTGTCAACTTCTGGTTTGGACATTGTATTCTCCTACCCTGGATGCTGTTAGCAATACTATCTGAATATTCTTTCCCCCATCATTAATCCGAGGAAGCGATATGGCCAGAGTACAAGTTCTTAAATCTCCTTCTGAGCTTTCAGGTGAAGCTCGTCGCATCGCAGAGAAAATTGTCGACACCCGTAAATCTCTTGATGGACCATTTTCAGTATGGATGCATGCCCCAGAATGGGCTGAGCGTGTGGCCCATCTTGGAACCTTAGTTCGTTGGGAGGGAACACTAGAGCTAAGAACCCGCACACTCGCCGCGTTAGTAGTCGGTCTTCATTTCCAAGCTCAATACGTCTGGGGGATACAGGGTGTTATTGGTGCCGAACGAGGAGTGCCGCGGTCAACTATCGATGCAATCCGGGAAGGTCGTTCAGACGGGATCCCACCGGACGACCTACAAATAATAGAATTCACGCGTGAGCTTCTTAGCAAAAATCGTGTGTCTTCAGCTCTTGCTGATGCAGTTATGGAAAGGCTTGGCGCAGATCAATATGTGCAATTAACCACCTGCATTGGATACTATGCCATGCTCGCGATGACTGTGAACGGCGTTGAACTGGAGCCTAATCCCACTCATGAAGCACTTGACGTCTAATAAAGCAGATGACCTGCACGAAGTGCGTGGTTTAGAGTGAACTGTCAGATTAATTTTAAGGTACTCACATTGCTTGCTGAAGCGCGGTGATATTAGGGAGACAAAAGATGTCCCATCAAACGTCCGTTGCACCTCATTTTGACGTTATAATTGTAGGAGCTGGGTTTTCAGGCATCTATCTGGTGCATCGATGTGTTGCTTCAGGAATGTCAGTGCGCTGCTACGAACGAGGTGATGGTGTTGGTGGCACGTGGTATTGGAACCGTTATCCTGGTGCACGCTGTGACGTTGAGAGCATGGAATACTCATATGGTTTCGACGAGGCCTTACAGCAGGAGTGGGAGTGGCCGGAAAAGTACTCCGCTCAACCAGATATCCTGCGGTATGCAAATCATGTTGCCGATCGGTTCGATGTAAAGCGCCATATTGAATTTGAGACAGAGGTAAAATCTGCGCACTTTGACCCTATAAGCCGTCTTTGGAGCGCAAAAACTAACAGGGGGCAAACAATTACATCCAAGTTTGTTGTAATGGCTACTGGATGCATTTCAACAGCCCAGGTACCAGAAATTGAGGGGCTCTCTCAATTTAAGGGCGAAACATATCACACGGGTTCATGGCCTCATGAAAAAGTTGACTTTAATGGCAAACGCGTAGCGGTAGTTGGAACTGGCTCCTCCGGCATTCAAGCAATACCTGAAATTGCCAAAGTAGCCAGTCATCTCACTGTTTTTCAACGCACCGCAAACTTCTCAATTCCAACACGGAACGCGCCGATGACTGCTGACTATTCGCGGTCGTGGAAAGAGGATTACGCCGATAAGCGAGAATTGATGCGTTATTCCCACCAAGGGAATACCAGACCTAGGGGCGAAAAATCTGCCTTAGAAGTAAACGCCGAAGAACGACAAGCAATACTGGAGGCCCAATGGAAAAATGGGGGATCAGGCTTCTTAGCCGCATTTAATGATATTTTGGTAAGCCAATCTGCAAACGATATGATGTCAGAGTTTGTCAGAAGTAAAATATACGAGACCGTTGAAGATAAAAAAACGGCCGAAATCCTAGCGCCGGCATCCCATCCTATCGGTACAAAACGTATTTGTGTCGATAGTG
>VMCJ01000041.1 GCA_008081395.1 Rhodospirillales bacterium
CCCTGCCAACGTAGCTGCTGCACTGCTGAAGGGTATAGAGGCTGAAAAGCCTGGTGAGCCCATCCCTGCGGTATATATGATGGCGCATTCAGGCGCACGGGGATCGGAAGCTCAGATCAAGCAACTTGCAGGTATGCGAGGATTGATGGCAAAGCCCTCAGGCGAAATTATTGAGACTCCAATTATCTCGAACTTTAAGGAAGGTCTTTCGGTGCTCGAGTACTTCAACTCGACGCACGGTGCAAGAAAGGGCCTTGCTGATACGGCTCTCAAGACAGCCAACTCTGGTTATCTCACCCGTCGACTGGTTGATGTAGCGCAAGACTGCATCGTAGTTGTTGAAGATTGTGGGACCCAGGAAGGCTTGGATATTCGTGCGGTTGTCGAGGGAGGTGATGTAATTGAGCCTCTTTCCGAACGTATCCTAGGCCGTACGGCCTCGATTGATGTCGTTGATCCCCTCTCAGGCGAGGTGCTCCTAAAAGGCGGCGAGCTAATTGACGAGGCAAAGTCGGCTGAAATAGAAGCGGCGGGCGTTGATATGGTCAAAATTCGCTCAGCACTGACTTGTGAAACCGAAGTTGGTATTTGTGGTAAGTGCTATGGTCGAGATCTGGCCCGTGGCACCGACGTGAATGTCGGCGAGGCCGTCGGTGTAATTGCAGCGCAGTCAATCGGCGAGCCTGGCACACAGCTCACAATGCGTACTTTCCATATCGGCGGCGCAGCTCAACGTGGAGCAGAGCAGTCTAGTGTGGAAGCTACTAATTCTGGAACTATCAAAATCCTGAATCGCAACGTTGTAATTGACGCAAACAAGGTTCCCGTTGTGATGGGGCGAAATGTTGAAGTTGTGTTGATTGATGAGGCTGGACGGGAACGCGCTCGGCACCGACTCCCATATGGCGCAAGGATACTTGCTGACGAAGGTGTCAACGTTGAACGTGGTGACAAAATTGCTGAATGGGATCCTTACACCTTGCCAATTATCGCAGAGCGTGAGGGTGTGGCTCATTTCGTTGATTTGGTCGAAGGCGTGTCAATTCGCGAGGTTATGGACGAGGAAACGGGTATTGCTAGCCGTGTGGTTGTCGATTGGCGACAGCAAGCGCGTGGTGCTGATCTGAAGCCTCTAATCGCACTTCGTGATGCGAAAGGAAATGCAATCGAATTGGCAGCTGGCATAGAGGCGCGTTACTTCCTCTCTGTAGACGCAATTTTAAATATCGGTAATGGGGACAAAGTTAAGGCTGGCGATGTTCTCGCTCGTATTCCGCGTGAATCTACCAAGACCCGAGACATCACGGGTGGTCTGCCTCGTGTTGCTGAACTTTTTGAAGCTCGTCGACCAAAGGACCATGCAGTTTTGGCAGAGTCGAGTGGTCGCGTAGAATTTGGACGCGACTACAAAACAAAACGAAGAATTATCGTGCGGGATTTGGAAGATCCAGATCAAACTACAGAATACATGATCCCGAAAGGACGACATGTCGCCGTTCGCGAGGGGGATATGGTAGAACGTGGTGATTTGTTGCTCGACGGTAACCCGGCCCCACATGATATTCTGCAGGTCTTGGGAGTTGAGGCGCTCGCAGAGTATTTGGTGCAGGAAGTGCAAAGCGTTTATCGACTCCAGGGCGTGAAAATAAACGATAAACATATCGAAGTTATTGTCCGTCAGATGCTGCAGAAAGTTGAAATTTCCGATCCAGGAGAAACAACCTTCCTCGTTGGTGAATTAGTTGATCGAACAGAGTTCGAGGCTGTTAATAAGCGTGCGGCTGAAGAGAATCTAAAGTTGGCAAGCGCCACTCCGGTTCTCCAGGGCATAACAAAAGCATCGCTCCAAACCCAGTCTTGGATTTCCGCTGCTTCGTTCCAGGAAACGACTCGTGTGCTCACGGATGCATCAACGTCTGGTAAAATTGATACGCTTAACGGTCTCAAGGAAAATGTGATTGTTGGGCGACTCATTCCAGCAGGTACGGGCAGCGTCATGAATCGGGTCCGACGGATTGCAGCCGAGCGTGATCGTGTAATCGTAGCAGAACGTGCGGCGTTGCACCCAGAGCGTGAAGCGTTGCCTGCGCCAACTCCTGAGGCTGCAGCGGAGTAGAATTTTTTAATCGTCCTGCGTCGAAAATGTGCTGTAGCAGTGTTGACGTAGGGCAGTTGGGCCACTATGGTCCGCGCCACTCTTGATGGGGCTGGCTGTAGCTCATCTCTTGCGAGGATGGCATGGCTAGACGCAGTCTCGATGCGGGGTACCCCGCGCACGCAAGGGTCTCAGAATTGGATCAAGCGGCTTCTAAGAAGGTCGCTATTCTTTTGTGAGCCCCAGAGCGTAAGTCGAGTTTGCGCCCTTTCCTTGGGGCGTTTTTTTGTTGGATGTGAATTGAATGGGAGATCGGCCTAAATGCCGACCATTAATCAGCTGATCCGCAAGCCGCGGAAAGCACCAAATACGCGGAATAAAGTTCCAGCTTTGGAGGCTTGTCCTCAGAAGCGGGGAGTTTGTACGCGCGTCTACACGACTACGCCTAAGAAGCCTAACTCAGCTCTCCGCAAGGTTGCGCGTGTGCGGCTTACAAATGGGTTTGAAGTTACCAGCTACATTCCTGGTGAAGGGCATAACTTGCAAGAACACTCCGTCGTTCTAATTCGTGGTGGCCGTGTAAAAGACCTTCCTGGTGTTCGTTACCACATTCTTCGTGGCGTACTCGACACGCAAGGTGTTGCAAATCGTCGTCAGCGTCGTTCCAAATACGGCGCTAAGCGGCCGAAGTGACCGGAGAGGATTAAGAAATGTCTCGTCGCCGCGCAGCTGAAAAGCGTGAAGTTAGCCCAGACCCAATTTATGGTGATCCCAATATCACCAAATTCGTTTCCTGCATGATGCTCCATGGTAAACGTGGTGTAGCAGAAAAAATCGTTTACGAAGCACTGCGTATGGCCGAAGGTCGAGCCGGTGTGGCAGCCATTGAAACATTCCGCGGGGCGCTAGATAACGTTCGTCCTGGAATCGAAGTTCGTTCCCGCCGTGTTGGTGGTGCGACTTATCAGGTTCCAATGGAAGTTCGATCTGAGCGTGCGCAAGCTCTTGCCATTCGGTGGCTCATTGCAGCTGCGCGTGGCCGTTCTGAGAAGACAATGGTGGATCGCCTTGCAAATGAAATGGTGGACGCCATGAATAATCGCGGTTCTGCGGTAAAGAAGCGCGAAGACACTCATAAAATGGCGGAAGCTAACCGCGCTTTCTCACATTACCGTTGGTGATTGCCCAAGATCATTCATTGATTTTGGCTTGAAGGAATTCCTCTGATGGCACGTACTCACGATCTCTCTATGTATCGTAACATCGGCATCATGGCTCATATTGATGCTGGTAAAACCACTACTACGGAGCGCGTGCTCTACTACACAGGACGTTCCCATAAAATTGGTGAAGTGCACGATGGCGCGGCCACTATGGATTGGATGGAGCAGGAGCAAGAGCGGGGAATAACAATTACCTCTGCTGCAACAACCTGTTTCTGGCGAGATTACCGGATCAACATTATTGATACCCCAGGCCACGTGGACTTTACTATTGAGGTGGAGCGTTCTCTGAGGGTCTTGGATGGTGCTGTAACAGTTTTCGACTCGGTTGCCGGCGTTGAGCCACAATCTGAGACTGTTTGGCGTCAGGCTGACAAATACAAAGTTCCACGCATGTGCTTCGTGAATAAAATGGACCGCACCGGAGCAGACTTTTTCCGTTGCGTTCAAATGATGATTGACCGCCTCGGTGCTACTCCACTAGTGCTCCAGTTGCCAATCGGGTCCGAGGCAGAGTTCGAAGGCGTTATCGATCTCGTCAACATGCGCGAAATCGTGTGGAAGGACGAAAGCCTTGGGGCCGAGTTCGAGTACCGCCCCATTCGCGACAAATATGCTGATCAGGCGGCGGAGTATCGGGAAAAGCTGGTTGAGACCGCTGTAGAGCAAGATGATGCTGCTATGGAAGCTTACCTGGAAGGTGAAGAGCCTAGTGTTGAGACATTAGTGGCGTGCATTAGAAAAGGTACTCTAGATCACGACGCATTTGTGCCTGTGCTGTGTGGCTCGGCCTTCAAAAACAAGGGTGTCCAGCCTTTGCTTGATGCGGTGATTGATTATTTACCTGCGCCAACCGATGTGCCAGCAATTAAGGGTATCGATGTTAAGACAGAGGAGCCTGCTACCAGGAAGTCTTCTGACGACGAGCCTTTTTCTGCATTGGCCTTTAAAATCATGACAGACCCGTTTGTGGGTTCCCTCACCTTCTGCCGCATTTATTCTGGTGTTCTTGAGGCCGGTTCATCGACGCTGAATTCGGTTAAGGATAACCGTGAGCGTGTAGGGCGGATGTTGCAAATGCATGCTAATTCTCGGGAAGATGTGAAAGAGGCACGGGCTGGTGATATCGTTGCGATCGCAGGCTTAAAAAACACTACGACTGGTGATACCCTTTGTGATCCTCTCAAGCCGGTTATTCTGGAGCGCATGGAGTTCCCAGAGCCAGTCATTGAGGTAGCAGTCGAGCCAAAATCTAAAGCTGATCAAGAAAAAATGGGCATAGCCCTTTCTCGACTGGCTCAAGAAGACCCATCGTTCCGCGTTGCATCTGATGCCGAAAGTGGTCAGACGGTTATTAAAGGGATGGGTGAGCTTCACCTAGATATCATCGTCGATCGAATGAAGCGTGAGTTCAAGGTTGAGGCAAACGTTGGGGCACCTCAAGTGGCCTATCGGGAAACCATCACCCGTCGCGCTGAAATCGATTACACCCATAAGAAGCAGACTGGTGGTTCAGGACAGTTCGCACGAGTCAAAATCGTCTTTCAACCACAAGAGGATAAGGCGAAAGGTAACGAATTTGTATCTTCCATTGTTGGTGGTTCCGTCCCTCGGGAATATATCCCTGGGGTCGAGAAGGGGCTGATGAGCGCAATGGAAACTGGCGTTCTGGTTGGCTTCCCTGTGATAAACGTTCATGCACAGCTGGTTGACGGCGCCTATCACGACGTTGATTCATCGGTAATGGCTTTTGAAATTGCAGCACGCGCAGCATTTCGGGAAGGAATGGAGAAGGCTGGGCCATCTCTCCTTGAGCCCATCATGAAGGTCGAAGTTGTAACGCCTGAGGAGTATATGGGCGACATAATTGGCGACTTGAACAGCCGACGTGGCCAGGTTGCTGGTATGGATAGCCGAGGCAATGCTCGCGTCGTTGATGCGATGGTGCCGCTGGCTAACATGTTTGGGTATGTGAATACCTTGCGCTCTATGAGCCAAGGTAGGGCGCAGTACAGCATGCAGTTCGATCATTATGACCAAGTACCACAAGCCGTCGCGGACGAGGTTCGCGCGAAGTTGGCATAGTCGCCAGCTATTTCCTGTTAATGCCAAGATTTAGATAGTTCGCAAGGAGTTAGGCCGCCATGGCGAAAGAGAAGTTTGAGCGTAATAAGCCGCACTGCAACATCGGGACCATTGGCCATGTTGATCATGGCAAGACGTCTTTGACTGCAGCGATCACCAAGGTACTTGCCGAGTCTGGTGGAGCCAATTTCCAGGCTTATGATCAGATTGATAAGGCTCCTGAAGAGAAGGCACGTGGTATCACGATTTCAACGGCACACGTGGAGTATGAGACGGAAGGTCGTCACTACGCACACGTTGATTGCCCTGGCCACGCTGACTACGTGAAGAACATGATCACCGGTGCGGCGCAGATGGACGGCGCTATCTTGGTGGTTTCAGCTGCTGACGGCCCGATGCCTCAGACCCGCGAGCACATTCTGCTTGCACGTCAGGTTGGTGTGCCTGCTCTAGTGGTATTCATGAACAAGGTTGATCAGGTTGACGACGAAGAGCTTCTCGAGCTTGTAGAGCTTGAGGTTCGCGAGCTTCTGTCCTCCTATGACTTCCCAGGCGATGATATTCCTATCATCAAGGGTTCTGCGCTAGCTGCGCTTGAAGATTCAAACAAAGAGATTGGCCACGACGCTGTTCTTGAACTGATGGCAGCGGTTGATGAATATATTCCTCAGCCAGAGCGTCCGGTTGATCGTCCATTCCTAATGCCTATTGAGGACGTATTCTCAATCTCTGGTCGTGGTACAGTTGTTACTGGCCGTGTTGAGCAGGGCATCGTTAAGGTTGGTGAGGAAATCGAGATCGTTGGTATCCGCGATACTACAAAGACGACGGTTACCGGCGTTGAGATGTTCCGTAAGCTTCTGGATCAAGGCCAGGCTGGTGACAATGTTGGTTGCTTGCTTCGTGGTGTTGGTCGCGAGGACGTGGAGCGTGGTCAGGTTCTGTCAAAGCCAGGATCCATTACACCGCACACCCAATTCCAGTGTGAGTGCTATGTGCTGACAAAGGAAGAGGGAGGGCGCCACACGCCATTCTTCTCGAACTATCGCCCTCAGTTCTACTTCCGGACCACGGACGTTACGGGGACGGTTGAGCTTCCTGAAGGCACTGAAATGGTGATGCCAGGTGATAACATTGCGATGAAGGTGAACCTGATTGCGCCAATTGCAATGGACGAAGGTCTACGCTTTGCGATCCGTGAAGGCGGTCGCACTGTTGGCGCCGGCGTCGTCGCTAAAATCGTCGCTTAAGCGAGGGTCGGATCGGCCCCGCACCAAGGATGCGTGAATATGGAAAATCAAAATATTAGAATCCGCCTCAAGGCGTATGATCACCGGGTGCTTGATCAGTCCACCTCGGAGATTGTGAACACCGCCAAGCGGACAGGTGCAACGGTTCGGGGGCCCATTCCCCTTCCGACGCGCATCCAGAAGTACACAGTGTTGCGTGGCCCTCATATCGATAAGAAGTCACGTGATCAGTTTGAGATGCGTACACATCGGCGTGTCCTCGATATTGTAGAACCAACTCCTCAGACGGTAGATGCTCTTATGAGGCTCGATCTGTCGCCTGGTGTGGATGTAGAGATCAAGGTCTAACTCAATGTCTCAACGTACCGGTCTGATTGGCCGAAAACTAGGAATGACACGATTATTTGGTGAAGGTGGAGCTCATGTTCCCGTCACCGTTATCGATGTATCCGGCAATGTTGTTGTGGCGCAGCGTCAAGCGGAGAAGGATGGGTATACCGCTCTTCAGCTTGGATTTGGTGCTGCGAAACCAAAGAATGTGAGCCAACCTGAGCGAGGCCATTTTGCAAAGGCATCAGTGGAGCCCAGGCAACGTCTCAAAGAGTTCCGTGTGTCAGACGACGCAGTAGTTGACGTTGGGGCTGAATTGACCGCTGGCCATTTCGTTGAAGGCCAATTAGTGGATGTTACCGGCACCACGATCGGTAAGGGGTTTGCTGGTGCCATGAAGCGCCATGGTTTTGGTGGTCTCCGAGCTAGCCATGGTGTGTCAATCTCTCACCGGTCGCACGGTTCAACCGGTAACAGTCAAGATCCTGGCAAGGTCTGGAAGGGCAAGAAGATGGCGGGGCAGATGGGTGCAAAGCAGCGCACTGCTCAACATCTCCAGGTTGTCCGCGTTGATAGCGAGCGCGGATTGGTCCTCCTTAAGGGTGCAATTCCAGGCTCTGAAGGCGGCATTGTGTATCTGCGAGACTCTGTTCGTCGTCCGCTCCCAGAGGGAGCACCGCTCCCTGCGGGTATGAAAAGCGATGTAGTTGCGGTGGCCGCCGCTGCCCCTGAAAACACCCCAGCAGAAGTTGGGGAGGAGTAATCGATGAAGCTCCAAGTGAAGACTTTAGCCAACGCTGATGCTGGCGAAATCGACGTGGCTGATGAAGTGTTTGGTATCGCTCCTCGCGCTGACATACTTGCTCGCGTCGTCCGTTGGCAGCTAGCTAAGCGGCAGGCAGGAACGCACAAGACAAAAGAGCGCGGTGAGATTGCCCGGACGAAGTCGAAGATTTACCGTCAAAAGGGTACCGGCCGTGCACGGCACGGTAGCGCAAACGCTAATATCTTCCGTGGTGGTGGTGTGTCACACGGTCCGCGGGTACGTAGCCACGCGCACAACCTGCCAAAGAAGGTCAGACGGCTAGGGATGCGTTCTGCGCTCTCCGCAAAGCAGGCTGAAGGTAAGTTGTTAATCGTTGACTCGCTTGCGCTGGATGAAACGAAGACTAAGGTCCTCCAACAAAACCTGGGCGTCTTTGGGGCTCGATCTTACCTCTTGGTAGGCGGAAACGAAGTTGACGCTGGAATCATCCGCGCTGCTCGTAACTTGGACGGGGTAGATGTTCTCCCGCAACAAGGCGCGAATGTATATGACATTTTGCGGCGTGAAATGCTCATCATGAGCCGAGATGCCGTTGAACACTTGGAGGCCCGTTTGAAATGAGCCGCGCTCGTACCATCCGGGGTCCGGCCCCTAGGATCACGCCTAATCAGATGGCTGATGTGCTAAGGGCACCCGTTATCAGTGAGAAATCTACGCTGATTGCGGAACACAATCAGGTAACCTTCCGTGTTGCGATTGACGCTGATAAGTCGCAAATCAAGCAGGCTGTTGAAGGTCTGTTTGGCGTGACAGTGTTGAAAGTTAATACCATTCGCCAAAAGGGAAAAGTTAAGCGTTTTCGTGGCATGCTTGGTCAGCGTAGCGACACGAAGAAGGCAATAGTGACTTTGGCAGATGGCGACTCTATCGATCTCGCGGCCGGGCTCTAGGTCGGGCGAGGAGTAGGAAACTATGGCGTTAAAGCAATATAAACCAACCTCCGCAGGTCGTCGCGGTTTAGTCCTTGTAGACAGGTCCCAGCTCTGGAAGGGGCGTCCTGTTAAGGAGCTCACCGAAGGTTTGCAAAAAACAGGTGGCCGTAATAATCACGGCCACATTACCTCACGGCACCGTGGTGGCGGCCATAAACGTCGTTACAGGTTCATTGATTTTAAACGCATCAAGGACGGTGTATCAGCTGTTGTTGAGCGTCTTGAATATGATCCCAACCGGACTGCATTTATTGCTTTACTTAAGTACGATGATGGCGAGTTGGCTTATATCCTTGCTCCTCAGCGGCTTAATGTTGGCGATGTAGTTATGTCTGGTCAGGATGCAGACATTAAGCCTGGTCACGCAATGAAGCTGCGTTACATCCCAGTTGGTACAATTGTTCATAATGTTGAGCTAAAGCCTGGCAAAGGCGGACAAATGGCCCGTTCGGCTGGAGCATATGTGCAACTTGTTGGGCGTGATGCGGGGCAGGCTCTACTCAGACTGCCCTCTGGCGAAGTGCGGATGGTTAGCCAGGAATGCATCGCTACAGTTGGAGCCGTTTCAAACCAAGATAATTCTAACCAAACCTTCGCAAAGGCTGGTCGGAATCGTTGGAGAGGCAAGCGCCCCCATGTGCGTGGCGTTGTGATGAACCCAGTTGATCACCCTCATGGTGGTGGTGAAGGCCGCACATCTGGTGGACGCCATCCTGTCACTCCTTGGGGCAAGCCCACCAAAGGTCATAGAACACGTAAAAAGAAGCCGTCTGACTCACAAATTGTGCGTCGCCGGTACGGGAAGGGTTAAGCAATGGCACGTTCCGTTTGGAAGGGCCCTTTTGTTGATGGCTATCTGCTTAAAAAAGCTGATGCTGTTCGCGAAAGTGGACGTAACGACGTGATCCGTACTTGGTCGCGGAGATCGACAATATTACCGCAATTTGTTGGGCTTACATTTGCAGTCCACAACGGCCAAAAGTTCATTCCTGTTTCGGTAAACGAAAACATGGTTGGGCATAAGTTTGGGGAGTTTTCACCAACCCGGACTTATTACGGACATGCTGCTGATAAAAAGGCGAGAAGAGGCTAATGAGTAAAAAGCCAAATGCTCCACGCGTAGCTGAAAACGAAGCTCGTGCTTTTGTTAAGCACCTGCGTGTGAGCCCTCGGAAGTTAAATCTCGTGGCTCAAATGATCCGCGGGATGGCGGCAGAAGACGCCCTCGTTGCGCTTAGCTTCTCTCGTAAGCGCATATCAAATGACGTGAAAAAGGCCCTGTCTAGCGCAATCGCTAATGCCGAAAACAACCACCAGCTTGATGTCGACCGGCTGATTGTGGCGGAAGCCTCTGTGGGTAAGCAGATGATGATCAAACGCATCAGGGCACGTGCGCGCGGCCGCGCCGCGCGGGTAGAGAAGCCCTTCAGCAATTTAACCATTGTTGTGCGGGAAGTTGAAGAAGTCGAGGAGGCCGCGTAATGGGGCATAAAGTTAATCCAGTTGGTCTCCGTGTCGGCGTCAATAGGACCTGGGAGTCACGTTGGTACGCAGGCAAAGAATTTGGCAACACACTGCATGATGACCTAGCTATTCGTGAGTACGTGCACAGTCGCCTCGCGCAAGCCGGGATTTCGCGTATCCTCATTGAACGTCCGGCCAAAAAACCACGGGTTACTATCTATTCAGCCCGACCTGGTGTTGTGATTGGTCGAAAAGGCGCGGATATTGATAAGTTACGCCTCGACCTGAACAAAATTACCAACTCTGACGTATCTCTAAATATCGTTGAAGTTCGTAAGCCTGAAATTGATGCTCAGCTGGTTTCTGAAAATGTTGCGCAACAGTTAGAGCGCAGGGTCTCTTTCCGGCGTGCTATGAAACGGGCAGTGCAATCTTCCATGCGCCTTGGGGCTTTGGGTATTCGCTTGAATGTCGCTGGGCGCTTAGGAGGCGCCGAAATAGCGCGTACCGAGTGGTACCGCGAAGGGCGGGTTCCACTACATACCCTCCGCGCCGACATCGACTATGGATTTTCCGAGGCTAAGACCACGTATGGCATTTGTGGTGTGAAGTGTTGGATCTTCAAGGGTGAAGTGCTCGGGCATGACCCGATGGCACGTGATAAACGACTGGCAGAACAGCAGCCCTCTTCGGGTAACAGCCGTTCCGGTCAGCAAGACCGTTAAGTTCGGAGAAGTACGCTAATGCTAAGTCCAAAACGTACTAAATACCGGAAAGCCCATAAGGGCCGCATCCACGGCAATGCCAAGGGTGGAACTGATCTCAATTTTGGGTCTGTGGGCCTGAAGGCCATGCAGCCAGGTCGGATCACCGCCCGTCAAATTGAGGCAGCTCGTCGTGCTATGACGCGGCACATTCGCAGGCAGGGCAAGGTATGGATAAGAATTTTTCCAGATGTGCCGGTCTCTACTAAGCCAGCGGAAGTTCGCATGGGTAAGGGTAAGGGTTCTCCAGAGTACTGGATGTGCCGTGTTAAACCAGGGCGTATTATGTTTGAGATGGAAGGTGTTCCTTCGGACATAGCCCGGGTGGCGTTTGAGCTCGCGGCTGCAAAGCTTCCCATCTCAACGCGTGTGGTTACGCGGCTTGGTCAAGAAGGTTAAGTAGATGAAAGCAATAGACACCCGCGCCAAGTCTGGTGACGAACTCAAGGAAAGTTTGGCTAACCTGAAAAAGGAAGCGCTTAACCTGCGCTTTCAACAGGCTTCTGGTCAGTTGGAAAATACAGCACGTCGCAAAACGGTGCGTCGTGATATCGCTCGAATTCTTACGGTGCTCGAAGAGCGTCGTAGGTCACAGGGCTAGGAGGCAAGGGCAAGATGCCGAAGCGTATTTTGAAGGGCGTTGTGGTCAGCGATAAGATGGATAAATCCATCGTCGTTCGCGTTGAACGTCGTGTTCGTCACAAGGCCTACGGTAAGTTCATTACCCGGTCCAAGAAATTTATGGCACACGATGAAACCAACGAATTTAAGACAGGTGATCAGGTGGAAATCATCGAAAGCCGTCCACTCTCTGCGCGGAAGCGCTGGTCTGCTGTAAGTCAGCAGTCGCCTGCAGGAGAGTGATAAATGATCCAGGTTGAATCCAATTTAGACGTGGCCGATAACTCTGGCGCCAAGCGTGTTCAATGCATACGAGTGCTGGGTGGCACCGGGCGTCGGTATGCCAGTGTCGGTGACATAATTATTGTTTCAGTGAAAGACGCAATCCCCCGCGGTCGCGTGAAAAAGGGTGAAGTGCACAAGGCAGTAGTTGTGCGTACAGCCAAAGAGGTACGCAGGGAAGACGGCACTTCAATTCGTTTTGATAGAAATGCTGCAGTCCTGATTAACAATTCACAAGAGCCGATTGGGACACGTATTTTTGGGCCGGTTGTTCGCGAATTGCGCGCACGTCGTTTCATGAAAATCATCTCACTCGCTCCTGAAGTGCTATAGGAGGTCGGTTCTGATGCAGCGCATTCGTAAAGGCGACCAAGTCGCAGTTCTAGCGGGTCGAGACAAAGGCAAGCGTGGCGAAGTTCTACGTGTTATCCCAGCTGATAGCCGCGTGGTCGTTCAGGGCGTAAATGTCGTAAAACGGCATCGTAAGCCAACCCAGATGTCCGCTGGCGGAATTGAAGAGATTGAAGCGCCAATTCATGTATCAAATGTGGCGCATATTGACCCAGATTCTGACAAACCCACTCGTGTCGGTTTTAAGACTTTGGAGGACGGCAAGAAGGTCCGTTTCTCCAAGCGTTCCGGCGATGTTCTTGATCGGTAGGCAACAATGGCGAGATTAAAAAGTCATTACTTAGACGTTGTGCGTCCGGCATTGCTGGAAAAGTTCCAGTATGCAAACGCCATGCAGGCGCCGAAGTTGGACAAGGTAGTTATCAATATAGGTGTTGGAGAGGCTGTATCCGATTCTAAAAAAATCGATGCAGCAGTTCAGGACCTCACTCTGATCTCCGGCCAAAAACCAGTGATCACGAAAGCAAAGAAGTCCATTGCGACCTTCAAACTTCGTGAGGGGATGGCCGTTGGTTGTAAAGTAACATTAAGGCGTGATCGGATGTTCGAATTCGTTGACCGTCTTGTTAATATTGCTCTCCCACGCGTACGAGATTTCCGCGGCTTGAACGGTAAGGCGTTCGATGGACGTGGCAATTACGCTATGGGCTTAAAAGAGCAACTCGTATTCCCGGAAATCGAATATGACAAGATTGATGAAATCCGGGGCATGGACATCATCATCTGCACGACGGCGAATACCGATGAGGAAGCTAAAGAACTTCTTCGCGGTTTTAACTTCCCGTTCGTCAACTGAGGAGATTGGGCCATGGCAAAAATTGGCACGATTGAAACCAATGAGCGTCGCCGGAAGCTGACAGATCGTTATGCTGCAAAGCGTGCAGAGCTCAAGGCTATTGTGAACGATAAGACACTTCCTGCTGAAGAGCGTTTTGTTGCTACCCTCGCGTTAGCTGAATTGCCCCGCAATTCTTCAAAGACACGCGTGCGCAACAGGTGTCGTGTAACGGGACGTCCACGCGGATATTACCGCAAGTTCCAAATTTCCCGCATCGCACTTAGGGATCTGGCCTCTGCGGCAATGATCCCTGGCGTTGTTAAGTCTAGTTGGTGAGGGCCCACTAATGTCGATGAGCGATCCTCTTGGGGATATGTTAACCCGCATTCGTAATGGGCAGCGCGCAGGACATGCTACGGTATCGTCTCCTGCATCAAAGCTCAGAGCTAATGTGTTAGACGTTCTGAAGCGCGAAGGCTATATCCGCGATTACTCTCTCAAGGGTAATGATGGCGGCCAAGGCGAAATCGCGATAGAGCTAAAATACTATGAGGGCGAGGCTGTAATCCGCACAATTCAGCGTGTGTCTAAGCCTGGACGCCGAGTTTACTCCAAAATTGGTGATTTAAAGCCAGTACGTAATGGCTTGGGCATCGCCATTCTATCGACCCCGTCGGGTGTCCTATCGGATCACGAAGCACGCCAACGAAATGTTGGTGGCGAAGTGCTCTGCCAGGTCTTCTAGAGCTGACGGAAAGAGGAACAGTCATATGTCGCGAGTGGGCAAAAACCCAATTGAAATACCCTCTGGGACGACTGTAAAAGTCGAGGGGCAGACCATTACAGCCAAAGGTAAGCTTGGCGAACGCCATCTTGAGCTAGTCGAAACTATTAGTGCAGAGGTGGACGGTAGTCAGCTTCTTGTTAATCCAAAGCAAAATCCAGATAGGCACAGAATGATGTGGGGCACCATGCGTAGTCTTGCACAGGGTCTTGTGACCGGCGTATCCGAAGGGTTTACCCGTAATCTCGAAATCAACGGCGTTGGTTATCGAGCACAGGTTGAGGGTAAGAACCTCAAGCTACAGCTAGGGTTTAGCCATGATGTCGTTTATCCCATTCCAGACGGGATTGACATTAAGTGCGAGCGGCCAACCGCGATAGCAATCTCTGGTGCAGATAAGCAGCGAGTTGGACAGATCGCTTCCGAAATTCGTTCCTTCCGTCCGCCTGAGCCTTACAAAGGTAAGGGTGTGAAGTACGCCGAGGAATTCATCTTCCGTAAGGAAGGCAAGAAGAAGTAACAGGAACCCAAGGGCTATGTTTACTACAAAACAGCGTTTTGACCGTAGAGTACGGCGCACACGATCGGCGCTCAGGAAAAAGTCACGTGGACGTCTTAGACTGTCTGTGTTTCGCTCTGGACGCCATATCTATGCTCAAGTAATCGACGACACAAAAGGTGCAACTTTGGCTGCCGCTTCGACGGTGGAAAAAGATCTTCGTGCAAAAAGTGGCGCCGGCGTAGAAGCGGCCACGGAAATAGGTCGTCTAGTGGCAGAAAGAGCAAAGGCCGCAGGTGTGGACGAGGTGGTGTTCGACAGGGGCGCCTATAAATTTCATGGTCGCGTTAAAGCGCTGGCCGAAGCCGCCCGCGAAGGCGGGCTGAAGTTCTAGGGTAGGGCAGCATTATGGCAAGAGGACCAAGGGGCGAACGCGCTCGAGATCGCGAAGAGTCGGACATCATTGAAAAGTTGGTGTCGATCAACCGCGTTGCTAAGGTTGTTAAGGGTGGCCGTAGGTTCGGCTTTTCTGCCCTTGTGGTGACAGGAGATGGAGCTGGGCGAGTTGGGTTTGGTTCCGGGAAGGCGAAAGAGGTCCCGGAGGCAATTCGCAAGGCTACTGAGCAGGCCAAGCGGAAAATGGTCCGCGTTGCGCTGCGCGAGGGGCGCACACTGCATCATGATGCCACTGGTGAGTATGGTGCAGGTAAAGTGGTCGTTCGCGCTGCTCCTCCAGGTACCGGTGTTATTGCTGGTGGACCAACACGTGCCGTTTTTGAGGCACTCGGGGTGCAAGACGTTGTGGCCAAATCAATTGGTTCGTCCAATCCTTACAACATGGTGAAAGCCGCGTTCGAGGCACTTGCAAACACCCAGTCGCCTCGTCAGGTGGCGGCAAGAAGGGGGCTTAAAGTGCCTGAAGTTCTTGGCCGTCGAGGGTCAAAAGCTGACGCCGCGGACGCCGCGTCTTCTGCGGAGTGATAAGGTATGGCTAGCAAGAAAAAAAATACATTGCGCGTTCGGCAAACCGGAAGCCCTATCCGGCGTGTCGAAAGTCAACGTGCCACACTGCGTGGACTAGGCCTAAATAAAATCGGCCGCGTACGCGAGTTGGAGGATACCCCATCAGTTCGTGGTATGATCCGCAAAGTGTCTCACATGGTTGAGATTGTAGAAGGTTAGTAGTTCGCCTTACTTGCAGCGTTTGCAGGGGGATGCAAGCCCCCGCGAAAGTAAATTGGAAGAGGAATGGCCCTATGAGGCTTGAAGATATTCGTGACAATCCTGGTGCCTCGAAACCCAAAAAGCGTGTTGGCAGAGGTATAGGGTCGGGTGTCGGTAAGACCTCTGGCCGCGGTGTTAAAGGTCAGAAGTCTAGGCGTGGTGTTGCCATCAAAGGCTTTGAGGGTGGCCAAATGCCTGTTTATCGGCGTTTGCCAAAGCGTGGTTTTACCTCTCCTAACAAGGTAGTCTACCAAATAGTCAACTTGACTGCCTTGGAGCGTGCCGTAGAGGCTGGAAAGCTCAAGTCAGGTCAGCCGGTGGACCGCGATGCTTTAGTGGCGGCTGGGCTAGTACGCGCCAATGGTACTCCAGTTCGTATTCTTGGTAAGGGAACCATTAAGGCTTCTTTGAATCTCAACGTTCATAGTGCTTCTTCGGCTGCAAAGGCAGCTGTTGAGGCTGCAGGTGGAACTATCGTCGTTGCTGCTGCAGCAGAAGAGGCAAACTCCTAATGGCTTCAGCAGCCGAAAGGTTGGCCGCCAACGTCAATTTTTCGGCGTTTGGTAAAGCTACAGAGCTTAAACAGAGGATATGGTTTACTCTTGGGGCTCTGATTGTTTATCGCCTCGGAACCTACTTACCCATACCGGGTGTTGATTCGGCTGTTCTCGCTGAGGTGTTTAATTCAGCAGGTGGAGCTGGCGTCCTTGGCATGTTTGACATGTTTGCCGGCGGCGCTCTTGGCCGTATGTCAATATTCGCCCTCAACATCATGCCGTACATTTCGGCTTCAATTATCGTACAGCTACTGACCGCAGTTTTACCTTCCTTCGAGCAGATGAAGAAGGATGGAGAGGCAGGTCGAAAGAAGTTGAATCAATATACGAGGTTTGGGACCGTAGCTTTGGCAGCGGCGCAGGCAATTGGGCTCGCGAGTGGTGTATCCAGCTTTAGTGGGCCGAATGGGCCTGCAGTAGCTGATCCAGGGGCTATTTTCTATATTTCCACAGTTGTTACCATTGTTGGTGGTACAATGTTCTTAATGTGGCTTGGTGAGCAGGTTACAGCCCGCGGGGTGGGCAACGGGATTTCGCTTATTATCTTTGCGGGTATCGTCGCAAATTTGCCTCAAGCACTCGCACAGGTCTTTGAGTTAAGCAGAACCGGCGCGATGTCCGCAGCCTTCCTTATCCTTTTATTGGCTTTGGCCATTGGGGTAATTGTGTTTGTTGTTTTTGTTGAGCGGGCCCAACGGCGCTTAATCGTTCAATACCCGAAAAGGCAAGCGGGAAATGGTATGGTCGGTGGTGAAAGTAGTCATCTACCCCTCAAGCTTAATACAGCTGGCGTTATCCCGCCAATTTTTGCGAGCTCCCTATTATTGCTCCCTGCTACTTTTCAGAGCCTAGGGGCGAACGAAAATCTTCCAGATTGGCTTCAGTTTGTTCTCGCATATATGGCTCCTGGTCAGCCGATCTACCTGCTGCTGTATCTTTCCATGATTGTTTTCTTCTGTTTTTTCTACACATCAATTGTATTCAATCCCGAGGAAACAGCTGATAATCTACGGAAAAATGGTGGGTTTATCCCGGGGATCCGTCCGGGTAAAAACACTGCTTTGCACCTCGAGTATGTGCTGGAAAGATTGACGGTAGCTGGTGCTGCGTACTTGGCGTTGGTTTGTCTGCTGCCTGAAATCCTTCGTTCTCAATATGCGGTGCCGTTTTATTTTGGTGGAACAAGTTTATTGATCGTTGTTAGCGTGACGATGGATACGGTCGCTCAAATACAGAGTCATCTGATAGCCCATCAATACGAAGGCCTTATCAAGCGACAGAAATTGAGGGGCCGCCGTCGATGAACATTATTCTTTTAGGCCCTCCAGGCGCGGGTAAGGGTACCCAGTCTGATTTATTAGTAAATGGACGAGGTTTGGTTCAGCTATCTACGGGAGATATGCTCCGGGCGGCTGTGGCAGCCAAATCTGAGGTGGGCATTCGCGCGAAGGCTATCATGGATCGTGGGGATCTGGTTTCTGATGATGTCGTAATCGATATTATCTCTGACCGCCTTGATGATGATGATACCAAAGCGGGTGTGATTTTTGATGGATTTCCTCGCACTGTTGCGCAAGCGGAGGCTCTAGACAAACTGCTTTCAAGTAAAGGTTTAAGCCTTGATGCAGTTATCGAGCTTTCAGTCGACGAAGACGCGTTGGTGTCTCGTATCGTAAATCGTGCAGGCGAATCGAGTGATGCAAGAGCAGATGATAATGTAGAAATTCTGCGTAATCGGCTGGTTGTGTACAAGGAGCAGACGGCTCCAATCATCCCATATTACCGAGAGAAGGGTGCTTTAAAAACCGTAGACGGGATGGGAAGTGTTGAGGTCGTGGCCTCTGCTATTGCTTCCATCTTAGATGCGGCATAAATGCATCATTCAGATTGGTGGAATGGATTGACGGAACGGGGCGAAGCCCTATAATCCCGCGCTTCCTAAAAGGTCCTAACAATAGGTTAGGTTCTCGGGAGAGCGGCATCAGGAGGACGGTAAAGTGGCGCGAATTGCTGGCGTCAATATCCCAACTAATAAGCGCGTTCATATCGCGCTTACGTATATTCATGGGATAGGCCCTAATAAAGCTCGTGAGATTTGCGAGAAGGTCGAGATCGAAGCCCATCGCCGCGTTAATGACTTGACGGAACAAGAAGTCATAAACATTCGCGAGACGATTGACCAAGATCACATGGTCGAAGGTGACCTTCGTCGCGAAGTCGCGATGAATATTAAGAGACTTATGGATCTGGGGTGTTATCGCGGTTTACGCCATCGGCGTAACTTGCCAGTGCGAGGACAGCGGACACACACAAATGCTCGCACTCGCAAGGGTAAAGCACGAGCAATACCTGGTAAAAAGAAATAATCCCCTGTTTTTAGGGTTAGAAGGAGTTACCCATGGCGAAAGGCGCGGCATCGACGCGCGTCCGTAGGCGCGAACGCAAGAACATCACATCTGGCGTCGCCCACGTGAACGCGTCTTTTAACAACACCATGATCACCATCACCGATGTCCAAGGCAATGCTATTGCATGGTCCTCTGCCGGTGCTCAGGGGTTTAAGGGCAGCCGGAAGTCAACTCCTTTTGCGGCGCAGGTCGCAGCAGAAGATTGCGCTCGGAAGGCAATGGAGCACGGTGTTAAAAACCTTGATGTAGAGGTCAAGGGACCAGGTTCGGGGCGTGAATCAGCGCTCCGTGCACTCCAGGCCGCTGGCTTCCAGATAGCAGCAATCCGAGATGTTTCTCCTATACCGCATAACGGATGCCGGCCAAGGAAACGTCGTCGGGTTTAATTTTGCGGGACGGCAAAACAAGTCGTTCTGTGTTAATCGAGTTCCTAAGGTACTCTAGTTTTTAATTTTACAGCCGG
The DNA here is from genome assembly GCA_008081395.1 of Rhodospirillales bacterium. Classification (GTDB taxonomy): domain Bacteria; phylum Pseudomonadota; class Alphaproteobacteria; order Bin95; family Bin95; genus VMCJ01. The sequence continues at coordinate 18,997 of VMCJ01000041.1, forward strand.
TCAGGGGCCAACAAATCTCATGCAGAATAACTGGCAAGCCTTGATTAAGCCCAGCCAGCTCGATATCGAGCCAAAGGGTGATCCAAGCCGCAGCGCAACCGTAGTAGCTGAACCCCTTGAGCGTGGGTTTGGTGTTACTTTGGGAAATGGCCTGCGTCGTGTACTACTTTCCTCGCTTCAGGGAGCTGCGGTCACATCGGTAAAAATCGATGGAGTGCTGCACGAATTTTCTTCGATCCCCGGTGTGCGAGAAGATGTTGTAGATATCGTCTTAAATATAAAGTCCATGGGATTGCGCATGGATTCCGAAGGCCCAAAGCGTATCACACTTGAGGCCAAAGGCCCGGGTGTGGCTACGGCAGGCCAGATTGAAACAGGTCCAGATATTGAAGTTATGGATCCAGACTTGGTCATATGCACCCTTGACGATGGCGCTTCCATTCATATGGAAATGACTGTTGATACGGGCAGGGGATATGTGCCGGCTGCGCAAAACAGAGGCGAAGATGCGCCGATTGGTGTTATTCCAGTTGATGCAATCTTCAGTCCAGTCCGTCAAGTGTCCTACCGTATAGAAGATACTCGTGTTGGACAGGTGACCGACTACGACAAACTCGCTTTGCATGTTGAAACGAATGGTTCGGTAACGCCAGAGGATGCAGTAGCATTCGCTGCACGCATATTACAGGACCAATTGCAGCTATTCATCAATTTTGAAGAACCAAAGCCAGCTGTCGAAGAAGATGCGGTACCTGAGCTGCCGTTCAATAAGAACCTTCTGCGCCGCGTAGAAGAACTTGAGCTCAGTGTAAGGTCTGCTAATTGCCTTAAAAATGATAATATCATTTATATTGGCGACCTCGTTCAAAAGTCCGAGGGCGAGATGTTGAGGACGCCGAATTTTGGCCGTAAATCCCTCAACGAGATCAAGCATGTTCTAGAGCAGATGGATCTTCATTTGGGGCTTGATATTCCTAACTGGCCTCCAGAAAACATCGACGATCTTGCACGACGTCTTGAAGAGCCGTTCTAAGCTGCCGGTCAGAAGGCAAAAAGGAAAGTTAAATGCGTCATCGTAAGGGGCCAGCAAAGTTAGGCCGAACCTCAACCCACCGTCAGGCAATGCTCGCAAACATGGCTGCAGCCCTTGTTAAACATGAGCAAATCGTGACAACTCTTCCAAAGGCAAAGGCATTGCGCCCAGTCGTGGAGAAGCTGATTACTCTTGCTAAAAAAGGTGACCTCTCTTCTCGTCGCCTTGCTATTGCGCGCCTTCGCGACGAAGCAATGGTTCGTAAGCTCTTCTCTACCCTTGCCGAGCGTTACAACGAACGCCCCGGTGGGTACACAAGAGTGTTGAAGGCAGGTTTCCGATATGGCGATGATGCCCCGATGGCAGTCATCGAGCTGGTAGACAGGGACCCAGAAGCCAAAGGTCTTGATTCTGGGCCAACCAGTGACGAAGTTGAGGAAGAAGTAGCAGCCTAATTAACTTCACAATACTTATGATTGAAGAGGCTATCAGACATTTGCCTGGTGGCCTCTTTTTTTGGCGTATCTTAGTCCAATCGGTTTATGAAAAGACTAGCCCAACCCGTTGGCTTAGTTCATTGAGAATTTAGGATCGCTTATCTCCGTGTTGCTTTGATTATTCGGAGACTAACATTTCTTTGATAGGCCCACCTTCGCTATTTTGATTTAATTTTTCCCAAAGCCATCCGATCATTGGCTCCGCGTTTTCAATCAACTGATATGGTGGATTGATGATAACTAGATCACTTCCCTGAGCTCTTTTGGGCTTATAGCTTTTGTGTAGTTTAAGTCCGAGTTTAATGGTTTCGGGTGGCGAAAGTGCAATAAAGCCGGCATCAAAGGCATCCATAGCATCGTCATCCAGGATAGGGCGCCAAACAGCTATGGTTCCTGTTCTAAACCGTCGTAGAGCATTTTTGACTGCCTGTAAGATCCTTTGAAATTCATCAGGCTGATCAAAACTTGCGTCGATAAAAATGAGGCCTCGTTTTTCAATAGGAGGCAATTTTGCTTTCACGGCGTGAAAGCCGTTTCCTGCAATTATCTCTGTTTTATGGGCCATAGATAAATTGGCCTTAAGTTGGCTTTGATCCTGTTTATTTAGTTCAGCCACGGCTAGACGATCTTGCGGTCTCAATAACTTCCTAATTAGGAGTGGTGATCCTGGATACCATCTAAGGTCGCTTTGATTAAAAGAACTAACCGTATCTACATAGTGAGAAAGGCTTTCGGGTATATTGGGTTCTCCCCAGATACGGCCAATGCCTGCACTCCACTCTTTTGTTTTGTTGGCCCGAGCATCGTTTAAGTCATAGAGGCCAGCGCCTCCGTGTGTATCTAATACAAACAATGGTTTGTCTTTGCGCGTCAGCGCTAAGATCAGAAGTGTAAGAATCGAATGCTTCAATACATCCGCGGGTCCACCGGCGTGGAATTGATGCCTGTATGACAGCATAATCGTCTCAAAAACTAACTATAAGTTATTCACTAATATTGGTTTTAAGGCATTGCCTTGATTGATTGCTTCGAAGCCATCAACAGCATCAGACATTGGTAGTACAGGATTTGCTAAAGCTGTCAGGTCTACCTTGCGTTCCTCCAAAAGACTGACACCTAAGTCCCAGTCTTGCCAAAGTCTGCGGCCATGGACTCCATATATCGAAGTTCCTGTACGCAATAGAGTATTTATATCAAGTTTATGGGCCTCTGCAGGACCTGCGACAAGCCGAAGGTCAGCCATTCGCTCTAACGAAGCAATAACGGCATCAAGACCTTCTGCAACTCCTGAGTATTCAATGCCTACTTCAACACCATAGCCCCCTGTCATTGCTTTTGCTGCACTGGGTACATCATTGGCTGAGGGATCAACAATTTCATCGGCGCCGAAATCCTTTGCTAACGCTAATCGCAAAGGGTTTGGGTCAGCTGCCAGAATCTTTCGAGCACCCAGCACCTTTGCTACAGCAACAGTCATAAGGCCAATTGGTCCACAACCATTAACAAGAACAGTTTTGCCTGCAGTGCCGCGCTGACTCATGCATGCATGAACGGCAATACCAAAAGGCTCAATCATTGCAGCTGTATTGTCATCAAGCGTTTTCGGAATCTTACGAACAATTTGAGATGGTACTGCAACAGTCTCAGCAAACCCTCCGTCTATAGATATTCCTGGGTAACCTAAATGCTCGCAGAGGTGCGCATCTCCGCGTCTGCAGTAGTGGCAGTATCCGCAAAATATATGGGATTCCAGGCTAACGCGATCGCCGACTTCGAGCCCTGCTACAGCTTTTCCAACTTTTTTGATTGTACCTGTTGCCTCGTGTCCTAAAATCCGCGGAATTTCAATGCGAGATTGCATCCTCGGTGCCCAATTAAAGATTGCCATATCAGTCCCACAAATGCCTGCCGCTGCAATCTCAATTAGCACCTCGTCTTGGTTGGGCTCAGGGGTTGGGGCATCTATTACGCCGACACATGCCTTTGCCTGTTTTAGCTTTGCTACCGCAAGCATAGACTTTGATTCCGAGAAAAACTCATCCACTTTTCCGCTATATATAAAACCCTAGTTTCAATGGGTATTAACCAAGACCGTAGGGGGCTCCCCAACGACGAATGCCATTCAGAGTATCTCCTTCAGGTCTATACTCACATCCTATCCAGCCGTCGTAACCAAGCTTATCGAGCAAGGCAAAGACATAGGGATAATTTATCTCACCTATATCTGGCTCGTGCCTCTCAGGAACACCAGCAATCTGTATATGACCAACATTGGGACCAATGTACTGTTGTGCTCGCATGGCAAGGTCGCCTTCCATGATTTGCACATGATAAAAATCCATCTGAACCTTAACGTTTGTCCTTTTTACGTTGCTAAGAATATCGTGAGCATCTTGCTGGTAATTTATAAAATATCCAGGCACGTCACGCGTATTTATGGGTTCTATAAGTGCCATTCGACCAGAAGAAGCAAGTTTATCTCCAGCTTTTGTTAGGTTTGAGATGTACGTAGCTCTTGCTTCTGCTAGATCCATATTCTCTGTGACAAGGCCAGCCATACAGTGAAGTCTGTTGCAACCTAAAGCCTCGGCATAAAACATGGCTTTATTCAGCGCTTCATCAAAGTCGTTTTGTCTGCCCGGCATTGCTGCAAAGCCTCGCTCACCCTTTGTCCAGTCTCCTGGTGGAAGATTAAATAAGGCAACTTCTACACCCGCATCCCTTGCAGCTTTTGCTACTTCTTCTGCCGGATGATCGTAGGGGAAAAGGAATTCAACCCCCTTGAAACCAGCACTCGCAGCAGCGGAAAAACGGTCAAGAAAGGGCAAGTCTTGAAACATCATTGACAAATTTGCAGCAAATTTTGGCATAGAAATAATAGTCCTGAAGTGGTCACTGATATTCTTATAGCGCCTTATAGCGCAGTCACGCGGTACTTATCACAGATTTTTATGTAGATATTTTACACTCTTGCAAACCATTTGGCCTTTCCAAATTCCAGGATCAAAAATTAATTTGAAGGGATTGCTATCTAGAAATTTGTTTTTCAGTATCGGTCTTCGTGGTTATCAGTTTTCAATGCTTAGGGGCCCCCAATGCTTAAAGTAGATGCTGCAACTGTTGAAATTCGCAACAGTGCTTGCCCTCACGACTGCCCTTCAACTTGTGCGCTTGAGGTCGAGCGTCTAAATGACCAAACCATTGGCCGAATTCGAGGATCCAAAGCAAATACTTATACGGACGGAGTAATTTGCGCTAAAGTTGCCAGGTACGCTGAAAGAGCCCACCATCCAGATCGCTTGCTCCGGCCGTTATTTAGAACTGGCCCAAAAGGTTCAAAACAGTTTCGAGAAATTAGCTGGGAAGAGGCGTTAGACCGAGTCACGGAGCGATTTTTAGACATTGAGCATGTTTCTGGGACCGAAGCGATTTGGCCTTATTATTATGCGGGCACTATGGGGCTTGTAATGCGCGATGGCATAAATCGTCTTCGCCATGCCAAGAAATATTCCGGACAATATTCCACAGTTTGCACAACTCTTGCTTTCACCGGTTTTATAGCTGGCACAGGCGCACTTCGTGGGGTGGATCCGCGAGAAATGGCCGATAGCGATCTAGTTGTGATCTGGGGAACAAACCCTGTTAATACACAGGTTAATGTGATGACCCATGCTGTTAAGGCCAGAAAGAGAGGTGGTCGCATAGCTGTTGTAGATGTTTATGAAAACAGCACAGCACAACAGGCGGATATTTTTGTTCGGGTAAACCCTGGAACAGACGCTGCACTCGCTTGTGCTGTGATGCATATTTTGTTTCGGGACGGTTATGCTGATTGGGATTACTTAGAAAAATACACAGATGCTCCGAAGGAATTAGAGGCACATTTGCAGTCTCGGGGGCCCGAGTGGGCAAGTCGCATCACGGGGGCGTCAGTTGAGAAGATTGAGGAATTTGCCAAGGCGATAGGAGACACACAAAAAACTTTCTTTCGCTTAGGCTATGGGTTCACGCGTCAAAGAAATGGTGCTGTTGCTATGCATGCGGCCAGTTGCATAGCGGCGGTTACTGGTGCTTGGAAGCATAAGGGAGGTGGAGCGTTTCATAACAATGGTGCGATTTTTGGCTGGGATAAGACGCTGATCGAGGGCTTGGATCTGCGTGATCCTAGTATTCGTGTTTTAGATCAAGCTCGTATAGGCCATGTTCTCACTGGTGATGCGGACGCTTTGAAAGGTGGGGGGCCTGTTCAAGGCCTTTTTATCCAAAATACCAATCCTATGATGATAGCCCCGGAGCATTTGACGGTTAAGCGAGGCTTTGCTCGAGATGATTTATTCACTGTCGTTCACGAGCAATTCCTTACTGAAACGGCAGCTATGGCGGATATTGTTCTGCCCGCAACTATGTTTACAGAGCACGATGATTTTTATCAGGGTGGTGGACATCAACACATTTTGCACGGTTTGCAAATTGTTGACCCCCCTGGCGAATGTCGGTCCAATCATCAGGTTATTTGCGAATTAGCAAAGCGATTAGGGGCGAAGCACCCTGGTTTTGAGATGACGCCAAAGCAAATAATTGAAGCAACGCTTCAAGCTTCTGGCAGGAATGGACTTGATGAATTAGCTCGAGAGAATTGGTTTGATGTACAGCCGGCGTTCGATCAAGCGCATTATATTGATGGATTTGCTCATCCGGATGGGAGATTTCACTTCCAAGCGAATTGGAGTGAGCCATCTCCAAAGGGCTTTGGGCATCATGCCCCTGAAAACATGCCAAAACTCCCCGATCATTGGGACGTTATAGACAAAACAACCTCTGATAAACCGTTTCGAATGGCAACCAGTCCAGCACGAGGGTTCCTAAACTCAAGTTTTACTGAAACTCAGAGTTCTAGAAAAAGAGAAGGCAGACCTTCGGTAATGATGAGTTCAGCAGATGCAGCCAAGTTAGATTTGGTTGATGGTCAGCGGGTTTCTATTGGTAATGATCGTGCAGACACTATCCTGCATTTAAAAGTTACAGACGTTGCGAACCCGGGTGTGGTGATTGTGGAATCAATTTGGCCAAATTCAGATTTTGAAACAGGTATTGGAATAAATGCGCTAACCTCTGCTGAGCCAGGTAGTCCTGTTGGTGGAGCGGTATACCACGACACTGCAGTTTGGGTGCGCCCAGTAGATTAAAGTAGCATTAAACTCTTAGTACAAAATTCCAAAGATTTCTGATGAGGTGGTTTACTTTTTTAGGGTTACATGCCCGCTCTCAGTAGTCTGCCAGGAAGAGCGTCTGTGGGCTGCCCCTCACGCCAAACTGGCTGACCTTTCAGCATTGTAACCTTAAACCCATTGGACTGCTGCATGATGCGTTTGCCACCAGCGGGCAGATCATAAACCACTTCTGGACGCTTTAGGTTCAGAGAATCATAGTCAATTATATTTATGTCTGCCTGCATTCCCGTTTGGATAAGCCCGCGATCTTGAAGGCCTATTGCTGCAGCGTTCGCAAAAGTCAGTCGCCGCACCATTGCTTCTATTGGTTGCTTTGGTCCTCGCTGCCTGTCGCGTGTCCAGTGGGTAAGAGTGTGCGCCATATCAGTTGCATCGCACATTATGCCAACATGAGCTCCGCCATCCCCTAGGCCAATCAAGGTGTTTGGATGGCCTAACATTTCAAATACAGCCGACATGCTTCCGTCGCTATAATTAGTCATAGGATGATACAGGATGCCCCTGCCTTCATTTTGCAACATGATGTCATAGGCAATGGAAGCGGGATCTTTTTTAAGACGGCGCGCTATAGCTCCTACGCTGGTGTTTGGCTCAGGCTCGTAGTCTGGTTTATCCCCGAATTCGAAAAGCCAGTCCCAATCACGCAGACGCTTCTGCTGCTCCGGGGAGCCCCCTGGTTCCGCAAGGATACGCGCACGAAAGCTAGGGTTGCGGAGTATTTTAAGCCGATTTTCTAAGTTGAGAGGAGCTAATTCTTGCCAGCTTGGACATCCGAGAAACGGATTTTCTGATAGTTCAAACCCCATCAAGGTGCTAGTTGGTCGCCCCCGCACCTGGCCGGTAATTTTCAAACCATCTGCATTAGCGTTTTCAATTCTAGTTAGAAGATCACGCCATTGATTAGGAAAAGAGTTCTTTTGTAATAGGGTCAAAGTCACTGGAAGGCCTGAGCGTCGTGCAAGACGGGTGAGAAGGCCAAATTCTTCGTCGATCTGAGTGCCATAATCGCCAACCCATTGAAGCCATCCATGACCAACTTGACGCGCAGCGTCAACAATTGCCGTGAGTTCCGCTTCAGCTGCCCCATACGATGGAATAGGTTCACCCTCAGCTGTTCGGTGCTGCAGGAGTCTCGAGGTGGAAAAACCAAAAGCCCCGGAGCTTAGTGCCTCTGCGGTAAGCTTTGCCATAGCTTCACAATCATCGGGCGTAGCATCTTCTCTTCGAGCCCCCCGCTCTCCCATGACAAAAACTCGTAAAGCTGCGTGTGGAACTTGGGTGCCAATGTCAACATCGTAACAACGGTGTGAGAGCGCATCTAGGTAATCTGGAAAGCTCGCCCAATTCCAAGGTAGGCCTTCCCTCATGACTACCTCTGGGATGTCCTCTACCCCCTCCATAAGAGAAATGAGCATGTCATGATGTTCTGGACGTACCGGAGCGAAGCCAACCCCACAGTTACCCATCAAAACAGTTGTGACACCATTGCAAGAAGAGGGTGTTAATCGGTTCGCCCAAGTTGCCTGAGCATCATAATGGGTATGAATATCAACAAAACCCGGAGTAACCAGAAGTCCGCGAGCGTCGATTTCTTCAAGGCCCGAGTCTATTACTTTTCCAATGTGCAGGATTTTTCCATCAGCGATCGCAATATCACTTTCGTACATAGGCGCGCCAGTTCCATCAGCAATGGTGCCACCACGCACTACAAGGTCGGGTTTGCCGCTCATGGGATTGATCCTTATTTCTGGGGAATGAAAGCAGCACGCGTGCCACCATCTACTGGAATAATGGTGCCTGTGACGTAAGCTGCATCTTCACTTAAGAGGAAGCGCATAACGCGAACTATGTCACGGGGCTCCGCTATACGCCCAAGTGGAGATGATCCAGATGGCCTCCAATTTCCTTGTTTGTTAGGGTCGCTTTGACTTGAAATCATCGGTGTATCTACAGTTCCGGGGGCGAGCGCATTAACTAAGATACCATCAGCTGCACATTCGGCCGCCAATATTTGTGTTAACTGGCTGACAGCGGCTTTTGATGCCGAGTAAGCACCGCTTTCAATTTTAGGTCGAATCGCGGAAATAGAACTCATCAAAATTATCCGACTAAGCTCGCCTGCACTCGCAGCTACTTTCAACATTGGAATTGCTTCACGGCATGCTAACCATAAACCTCGGACATTTACGTTCATCACAAGGTCAAAATCTTCTACTGCCATGTTGGCAAGTCGGCCTAGTTTAAGAACACCTGCAGAGCAAATTAAGCAATTTATTGTGCCAACAGTGCTCTGAATTGCTCCCATAGTTTTCTTTACAGCATCTGCATCACGAAGATCGCAGGCTAAAGGCCGAAAATTAGGAGAGGCAAGTTTGTCGGTCGCTACAGTGAGTTCTTTTTCCGAGACGTCCAATCCATAAATTGTCCAGCCCTTTTCAATTAAATCTCTAGCGGCTTCTAGTCCTATTCCTGACGCAACTCCTGTAATTATCGCTGTGTGAGGCATCGACTCGGTCTCCACGGTAAATGCAGAGGACTAGCAAAGCGTCACAGTTATAAAGTATCAAGGCCAAATAGTTTTGCAGCAATATTTGGAATGCTAGTTACGAAGAGCCAATAATGTTCTTCTAATGCAAAAATCAGCACCATACTGAAGAAAATCTGGTGGAGCCGATCGGGATCGAACCGACGACCTCGTCATTGCGAACGACGCGCTCTCCCAACTGAGCTACGGCCCCAAGCTGACTCAGCATTATTTTCTGAGTTAGCGACACGCAGCAGATACAGGTTAGGCCCTCGAGAAGTCAAGTAAGTAGCGGCTATTGTCTCAGAAAGACTAGACAAAACCCCATGTTAGGACGATATTCTGACTCGGATGATTGGCCGTGGGCGGACCCCTCGCCAACCCGGTCAGGTCCGGAAGGAAGCAGCCGTAACGAGTTTTTGGTTCGGGTCGCGTGCCAGTCGTCCACTCACTTTTTTCTGACCGTTTGGTTGGTTTATGTCAGATACAGTTCCTTACCGCGTTCTCGCTCGAAAATATCGACCAAGAGATTTTGATGATCTGATTGGTCAAGAGGCTATGGTTCGTACCCTGGGGAATGCATTTCAGCGAAATCGTATTGCCCAAGCCTATCTTCTGACTGGTGTGCGTGGAATTGGAAAGACAACAACAGCACGGATAATTGCCAGAGCATTAAATTGTATTGGACATGACGGTGAAGGTGGGCCAACGATCAAGCCTTGTGGTGAGTGTGTGCATTGCAAAGACATTATGGAGGACCGTGATGTCGATGTAGTGGAATTGGATGCCGCATCGAATAACAGTGTTGATAATGCGCGGGAAATTTCTGAAGCATCTCGATACCGGCCAGTATCAGCTAGATACAAAGTCTATATCCTTGATGAAGCTCATATGCTCACTAATCAGGCATTCAACGCGCTTTTAAAGACTCTCGAAGAACCGCCCCCCCATGTTAAGTTTATATTTGCAACGACAGAAGTACGTAGACTGCCAGTAACAGTTTTGTCGCGCTGTCAGCGCTTTGACCTTCGTCGAGTGTCTCCTGATCAACTCACGACCCATTTTTCAAAAATTGCTGAGGCCGAAGGTGCTGAGTTTGAGGAAGAAGCTGTTCGGATGATTGCCAGAGCTGCAGATGGATCAGTGCGCGATGGCCTATCATTATTGGATCAGGCGATAGCCTTAGGTGACTCAGGTCAGCCAATAAATGCTGAAGTGGTCCGAGAAATGTTGGGGCTAGCTGATCGGCTAGCTATTTATGAACTCTTAGATAGTGCAATGAAGGGTGACGCATCTTCGGTGCTATCCCAGTTTGGAGAAATGGTCTCAGTGGGAGCAGAACCTGCTGCTGTGCTTCATGATCTTATGGAAGCAATATACTGGACAACACGGCTTAGCGTTGACCCTAAGGGAGTTGATTTTGCGGGCTCTTCGGAAGCAGAGCAGGCGCGGGCATCAAAGTTGGCTGGTCAATTAACTGTCCCGATCTTAACTCGTGCATGGCAGCTTGTTTCGAAAGGGTACAGCGAAACTATGACCGCCGCATCACCCAGACTTGCTGGGGAGATGGCATTAATTCGTTTATGTTACGCTTCAAATCTACCAACTCCAGATGATTTAATCCGTCGGATAGAGAATTCCTCTGAAACTAAAGTTACACCATCATTTTCTCCATCGTCTAAGCGTGGAGGAGGGCCTAATATATCTGGTGGTTCACAAGCAGCAGCGCTAATCGCTGAGGCCCCGGAGGTGGAACCCATAAGTTCCCCAGCTCCAGCACAAAAGCCTACCGAACGACCTGTTGATGCTCACTTTCCTGATTTTGAGAGTTTGGTCGCATGGTTAACAAATAAAGGTGCGCCAAGAGCATTGACGCTATTGAGGCGATTACGCCTCGTTGCTTTTGAGCCCATGCGTATTGTGTATGAAACTCATGATGGCTTGCCAGATGATTTTCGCAAAAAATTACGTGAAGAGCTGGTTCGTGCAACTGGCCAGCTTTGGGTAGTTGAGGAAGCTAAAAGCGGTGGACAGCTAAGTACGGCTGATCTTGAAAAGGCGGCCGATGATAAAATTCGCTCACACCCTTTGGTTCAGGCTGCTTTAGCGACTTTCCCTGGTTCTGAACTCAAACTTGGAAGGCCAGCTACTTCGGAAGCCGATACAAATCTGTTTGTGCCCTCGACACGCGACGATGAAAATCCAGATGTTGTGTATGAAGATGATTTTACACTTGGAGAAGAGTGGGAGCCCGAGAATTGAAGCTCGCGAATATCATGAAGCAAGCCCAGCAAATGCAGGCCAAGATGTCCGAAATGCAGGAGAGTCTTTCGAATTATGAGGTCTCTGGTGAATCTGGGGCAGGCCTAGTTCAGGCTATGGTTTCTGGAAAAGGTGAGTTGAAATCAATTAAGATTTCACCGGAAGCTATGGATCCCAGTGATCCCACATTGCTTGAGGATCTGGTTATAGCTGCTGTTGCCGATGCTCGGAGTAAAGCAGAGGTATATATGCAGGAAAAAATGCAGGAGATGACTGGAGGTATGGGTTTACCTGAAGGCTTCAAGCTTCCTTTTTGAGAGATTAGGTAATGCCTGCACCAGCCGTTGAGCGATTAATCCAACAATTATCTCGTCTTCCTGGCTTGGGACCTCGCTCTGCTCGCAGAGCAGCCTTACACCTTATACAACGTAAAGAGGCTGCCCTTTCGCCTCTTCTTCGGGCATTAAGCGAAGTTGAATCCAGCGTTCGAACTTGCGGCCAGTGTGGAAATATAGACGCCCGTGATCCTTGTGAAATATGCCGCGATCCCGAGCGTGATGCTTCAACAATATGTGTTGTTGAGCGGGTTGGTGACCTTTGGGCGTTTGAGCGAGCGGGTGCTTTTAGGGGACGTTACCATGTCCTAGGCGGGGTTTTGTCAGCCATTGATGGTGTGAAGCCAGAAGACTTGGCTATCGATAGCCTGATACAGCGCGCTTCTTCTGCAGAAATTACAGAGGTCGTGATTGCTACTAACGCTACTCTAGATGGTCAGACTACGGCGCATTACTTGTCAGATCGTCTGGTGCACGCTCAGGTTAATATAACCCGTCTTGCGCATGGAATGCCTGTTGGGGGCGAGTTAGATTATTTAGACGATGGAACCCTAGCCACCGCTTTGCGATTGAGGCGACCTCTAGAATAAGTCTTAAAACGATATTTCAACTATTCCGTTAATTTTCGCTTAGGCTCAGTAAATTTTTGGTCAGAGCAGTTTGCGAACTGCATCTGCAATGCGAGACCGGTCTGGAAATATGTAGTCTTCTAGGCTTGGGCTGTAAGGTATGGGAGCATCAAGTCCCGTTACTCTTACAACGGGAGCTTTTAGGGCTTCAAAGCTCTCTGCGTCCTCAACAACCCGAGCGGCCACATCAGCTGAAACACTCGCAGCTGCAGGGGCCTCATCCGCAATAATAAGGCGTCCTGTTTTCAGCACTGATTTTTTTATGGTTTCAATATCCATGGGAACAAGAGTACGAGGATCGATGACTTCTACATCTATCCCTTCCGCAGATAGCTCCTCGGCTGCAGCTAGAGCTTCATGTACCATCCAAGCAAGTGCTACAATTGTAACATCTTTACCTGCTCGCTTTATATCTGCTTGCCCAAAAGGGATACAGA